>CAZDBC010000227.1:0-5931 GCA_964503295.1 uncultured Kiloniellaceae bacterium
CCGCGCGACCTCGGTCCGCCAGACCTGATCGCCGCCCTCGGTGACGAACGGTTCGAAGAGCCCCCAGAGTTGATCGGGCGCGATATCGAGGCCGCTTGCCTCGAGAGAAACCTGCGCGAGCGCGCGGCTCATTATCGTGCAGCGGCCAGCCGCGCCCGGACGCGCGACAGCGGGAAGAAACGCGGCGCAATCGCTGCGGAGCGATGCCGCCGGGCCGGCGAGGGAGTCGAGGAAGGCATGCGTTGCGAACGAGGCTGAAGACGGCAGGGAAACCCGAACAGGTGGTAGCAAAGGGGCCGAGCGGGGGCAAGCCGGTGTGCCTTGTGAGGAGGCATGAGACTTGTTATCTAGCCGGTGCGTCTTTCCGCTGGGCCCGGTATGACCTACGGCGTCTTCATTCACACGAATCCCAAGCAGCGCCTCGGCGCCCTGGTGTCCGCCTATTCCATGCGGCGCAACTCCAAGCACGGCGACAGCTTGCGCATCGAATTGATCGAGACCGGCGATCACCCCTTCCTGGAGGCCCGCGAGGGACAGAGGTTCCTGCGCGGCGGCCGCCATCAGGCCTGGCGCATGGACGACCTGCAGTCCTTTACGCCGCTGAGGTTCATGCCACCCGAGTTGATGGGCTATGAGGGGCGCGCGGTGGTGGTCGACCCGGACGTCTTCGCCGTCGGCGACATTTACGAGCTCCTGACCCGCGACATGCAGGGCAAAGCCATCATGTGCCGCAAGCGGCCGCGCAAGCAGGACTTGCCGGGCGGCTACGCGACCAGCGTGATGCTGTTGGACTGCGCGCGCCTGCACCACTGGCGCACCGCCGAGAGCTTTGCGAAGCTGTTCACGCAGGAACTGGACTACCTCGACTGGATCGAGCTGAAGACCGAGCAACCGGAAACGATCGGCCTTCTGGAGCCCGAGTGGAACGATTTCGACAACCTCACCCCGAAGACCAAGCTGCTGCATAATACCAAGCGTCAGACTCAGCCCTGGAAGACCGGCCTGCCGATCGACTTCGTGCCGGCCGACAAGTTCCGCCTGTTCCCGCCGAAGGGCTGGATCGAACGCGGACGCAAGACCCTGCTCGGTGACCATCGTTTTGCGGGCCGCTACAAGGCGCATCCGGATCCGAGGCAGGAGGCCTATTTCTTTGGATTGCTTCGCGAATGCCTGGAGACGGGCGTGGTGACCGAGGAGCTGTTGCGCGAGGAAATCGAGCGCAAGAACCTGCGCCGGGACGCTTTCGAGCTGCTCGCGCGGACGGCGCCGATCGCAGGCGATCCCGCCGCGGCCCTCGGCCGCGCCGTATAGGCGCGCGCACCCGGTTTCATTCCATCGCTCGCACGGGCTGCCGTGGGCGCTCCGTGACGTGTCGCACGCGACCCTGTTCGACCTGGTACACGCGATCGGCCACGTCAAGAAACTCCCGCCGATGGGTAACGGCGAGCACGGTCACGCCGCGGCTGAGCCGCCGCACCTGCTCTGCGATCGCCACCGCCGTGGCCTCGTCGAGCGCGCTGGTCACCTCGTCCAGGATCAGCAGGCGAGGACGGAGGACCAACGCGCGTGCAAGCCCGATGCGCTGGCGCTGTCCGCCGGACAGTCTGGCCCCTTTCTCGCCGACCACGCTGTCAAGACCATCCGGCATCGCCGCGACGAAGTCCCAGCATCCCGCGAGGCGGAGCGCCTTCTCGACCTCGGAGCGGGAAATGCCGTCGTCGCCGAGGGTCACGTTGGCCTCGATCGTGTCGTGCAGCAGCATCTGTTCCTGCGGCACGTAGGCCAGTAGATGGCGCCACTGCTTCAGGTCGATATCGTCCAGCGGCTTCCCGTCGATCAGGATCCGCCCGGCGTCGACCCGGTGCAGGCCGAGCATCAGGTCGATGATGGTGGTCTTGCCCGATCCCGAAGGCCCGATGAGCACGGTCAGCTCGCCCCGCGGGACTTCCATGGAGACATCGTCGAGAATGGTCGTCTCGCCATGCCGGAAGGTCACGTGTTCCAGCCGCAGCTCGCGCTCGAAGCTCGGCGTCGCCCGGCCGGGATTGGGCTCCGCTTCCGCCTGCGCCTCCTCGATCAGCCGCGTGCAGTTCAGGAAGGTGCTCTCAAGCGTCACCGCCTTCTGATAGGCCCTTTGCACCTTGCCGATACTGGAGACGATGCGCAGCATGACAAAGCCCATGACGACCAACTCGGCCAGCATCACCTGCCAGACGCCGAAGGCAAAGTAGAAGGTCACACTGAGCAGGATGGCGACCAGCATGTCCTGGAAGTTGCCCAGCGATTCTGTCGTGATGACTTGAACGCGCAGGCTGTTGCGCAGCTGTCCGATCCGTTTCTCCAGCAGCCGGCTGAACGGTTCCTCTCGCGCCATCGCCTTGATCGGCTTGATATTGTTCAGCGTGTCACTGAGCGAGACGACAAGCTGCTGCGTGCGCGAGGTCTGGCGCCAGCCCGCCTTTCGGGCGAGTCGCACGAGCACATGGAGCGCCGCGGCCACTACAAGACCGATCAGGAAGCCCGCGATCGCCAACTGGAGAGATACGACGAACGCGAAGACAACATAGAAAGCGACCTGAACGGAATGGGCCGCGAATATGGCGGTCTGGAGGTATCCCTTTCCGGCACGGGTGGCATCGACGCCCAAGGAGTTCGCCACGCGGCCCATGGACTCCTTGACCAGGAAGCGCCAGCGCGCCTGCAGCACGGCCGCGATGATCTGCCGCCTGAGCTGCGTCGAAACCTCGGCCGCCGCGTAGCCGACGTAGCGCATGGCGACGATCTGGAGCGCCGCCTTGAGACAGAGCGCCGTGGCGAAAACGAAAAGCAGCGGACCCAAACGGGGTGCGATGCCGATGGCCGCAAGAGCGTCCAGAATCGCCCGATTAAGCTCGGAGTCCCCGGCGCCATCGGTCGCCAAGGTCACGATCGGCAGCAGTGTAGCCAGACCAATGCCGTCGGTCAGGCTGGCCGCCAACTGCGCCGCCAGAACTCGCCAGGGATGCGTCCCGGGGGCCTTGAAAAATATCCTTAGCAAATTTCGCATAGGGCGCAGTCTTGAGCGGAAGCAGCCCCGGCGTTCAGTCGTCCCTGCCGCTGGCTGGGCGCTGGCCAGAGCATCACGTCCGCGGACGGGGGATCACTCCAGGATGATCCCAGCCCCCATATCACACTACCCGGACCCGAAAAAGGCGGCTGACGCGCCGCGCCGTGACGCACAGCATCCAACGAGGCGATCGCGAGGGCGGCGCACGGCCCGGCTAGCGCGCGCTTTCAGATCCCACCAAGCCTGACAGGTTTTGGCGTTCCGGCAGGTATCCGAAGGCGCCAAGCTGCGCCCTGGAAAGCATCTCGTCGACCTTGGCCGCTTCCGCGGCCGAGAGATAGTCGATATATCCGCCGACCTTCCCCCGGCGCACCTTGAAGGTCGACTCGTCGGCACTATCGGCCGGACGGAGTTTGGTGGTCGCGAAGAAGCCATCGGCCTCCCGCTTTCGGAGGCTTCCGAAGGACGCGAAAGACACCGCCTCGGCCATCTCGGAAGGATCCGCCCGGCCCTCCATAAAGGTGAACACGCGGGCGAGCTCGCTTTCCGGCTGTACGCGCAAATCCTCGTATCGCAACACAAGACAGTTCTCGAGTTGCGAGATCTGCCGCTCCCAACGTTGCAGGAAGGCAATGACCTTGGGCATTTTGTAATGCACCATGTAATCGTAAATGGCAGCGTTGATCCGTGTCAGCTCGCCCGACTTGGCGCGGTCCCGCCGGCTCTGGAAATAGCCGGATACGGCTACGTCCCGCGGATCGCGAACGAGAAGTATCGTCTTGCGTCCGCGAAAGTCCCTTAGGGAGAAAAGAGGGTCCTGTGCTGCGTTCTTATAGTTGTCGTGCGTAAAGAAGATGCGCGGGACCCGGGGATCAAGGCGGTTAAAATTGTCGAACTGAATGATCTCTTGTTCCGGGATGCCATAACGCTGATGGTAGACATGGGAGATCATGGCGGCGAGCCAGGTGCGGCCGCTCTTGGCGTGAGAGACCACGACCACGTCGGAGCGACGGAGCTTCCGCTGACGCTTGACGGCCTTCTTGAACCGCTCGAGGCGCGCGGAAAGGCCGACTCCGATGGCTCCATCGGCGAGCGCCGTGACGTCTTCGCTCTTCCACTGCTCCGCCAAGTCAGTCACAAGCCTCAAACCGCAAATATACCCTGCCCAGGATCTGACGGCGCCTAGAGATAGTCGATCCCGGTCGCCTGGGCAACGACGGACTCGGTTGTCAGGAGCCCAGGCCGATGGTGCGCAAGCGCCCGCATGACCGTGATGTCGGTGTCCGCGTGCTTGCTGCGCGTGGTTCCGAGCTGCGAAATCGTCGGATTTTCGGCGTATGCATGGGTCAGCTCGAAGCTGAATCCGGCTAGGATGACACGGTCCCACGCTCCGAGCGCGAGCGCGGTGATCACGGCAAAGGCACCGGTGGACGGCTGCTTTCGGACCACCGCCTCGGCGACATGCGGATCCTCGGATGTGAGCTCGTGCAATCTATCGAGATACCAATGGTATCCGGGATCAACGAACCGGTCCCACGCATAGCCGGCGTCCTCCAAGCGCCGACGGAAGTACCAGGGCTGGCAACGCCACAGGCGCAGAGGGAACAGGGCCCGGCGCAAAGGACTGGCGGGAGGCGGCCGCGGCAGAAAATAAAGGTCACGCGTGCGCAGCCCTGCCAGATTGGCAACGGCAAGATCGTTTGCCGGCTTTTTTCCGGACGTGACGATTGCGGAAATAACCGTGAAGACCGGGTCAGGAAGGTCAAGCGAGCGGGCCGACCGTCCGGAGGCGTTGGCGCAGGCGATCGCATGAAACGCATCGACAGGCGGAAGAACCGGATCGGGCTTCGAGCCCAGAAGGAGAAGAGTGGTCATGCCTGCGTCGCGGGCTGCACGAGTTGAGTTGCTATAGTCTGCTATCAGCAGCCCTCAGAGCGGGCAAGTTGCGCTATTCGATTGTCGAAAATTCCGGCCGCGAGCCCGCGCCCGGGAATAGCCCCGCAGGCGGCGGCGTTGTCCTTGAGAAGACCCTGCCACGACAGGGCCTGGACGCGCACTACATCGACAGGGTCCTACAGGGGATAACAGACATGACACGACTGCGGGAGAGTGGCGGGACGGCCCGCGAGACGATCCGCCGCAGGGCGGCGGGACCGGCCGCGGCGCTGCTGGCCCTCTGGCTCGGCGGCTGCGAGGTGACCGGCGACGACTTCTCCGGCGCGCTGCGCTCGGTCGAACGGCAGTTCGCGGCGCTGACGTCCTCGGCGCCGGCGGTCGCCCTGCCCCCGGCCGAGCTGCCCGACTACCAGGTCGGCGACCGCTTCATCTACTCCGACGGCCGGGTCGAGAGCGTGACGGCCGTCGAAGGCAATCTCGTCGACTGGCGCACGGAGAGCGGCTTCACCTACCGCAGCGCACGCGACTTCACCACGCCGCGCCTTGCCTGGCGCTCCGAGCGGCTGTCGGGCGAGCGCGGCATTCTGTGGCAGAGTAACGAGCTCTGGCCGCTGAAGTCGGGCGGGCGCAAGCGGGTCCGGCTGCGCGAGCGGATCAGCTACGCCGATGGCCGCGAGCCGGTCGATCGGGTGCGCGAATGGAGCTGCCGGGTCGAGGGCGGCCGCCAGCTCGAGGTCAAGCTAGGCAGCTTCGCGGTCTACGAGGTCGCCTGCACCCGCTACGGCAGCAAGCGGGCGATCGCCACCCGACGCTGGTACTTCGCCCCGGAACTCGGGCATTTCGTGCGCTACGAATACACCAACCACGGGCGGGGGCGCACCGACCGGCGCGACCTGATCGCGATCCGCCCGGCGGGCGCGAGACTGCCGGCCGAGGCGGCCGCCCGGCTTCGCGAGGCGCTCCGGGCGGCCCTGGAGCATCACGGCGAC
>CAZDBC010000228.1:0-5920 GCA_964503295.1 uncultured Kiloniellaceae bacterium
GCAGCTTCTGCTCGGTTTCTCGATCCCGCTGGTGCTCGTCCTGCACGTCCTCGGCACCCGTTACGCCCACGAGATCTACGGCGCCGAGGACAACTACTTCTACGTGCTCCTGGTCTATTTCACGCTGGCGCCGGAGCTCGGCGTGCAGCAGGCCCTGCTGAGCCTCGTCGTCTGGGCCCACGGCTGCATCGGCCTGCACTTCTGGCTGCGTCTCAAGCCGGGCTACGCGGCCGCGGCGCCCTATGCGCTTGCCGGGGCGGTTCTGCTGCCGGCGCTGGCCCTGACCGGCGTGTTGAGCGCGGGCCGGGAAGTCGCGTCGCTGGCCGAGGACCCGGACTGGCTGGCCGCCACCCTGGCGCGCCTCGGCTTTCCCGATGCCGCCGCGCAGGCCGAGATTGCACGACTGCGCGACGCAACGCTGCTGGTCCTGGCCGGCTGCCTTGCGGCCACGATCGGCGGCCGCGGGCTGCGCCGGCTGTGGGAGCGCCGACACGAGCTGGTGCGCCTGACCTACCCCGACGGGCGGGTGGTTCCGGTGCGTGCCGGCACCAGCATCCTGGAGGCGAGCCGGGCGACGGGCATCCCGCATGCGTCGGTGTGCGGCGGGCGCGGCCGCTGCTCGACCTGCCGCGTGCGCGTCGGCCGCGGCGCCGAGCACCTGGCACCGCCGAGCAGCGCGGAGGCCCGTGTGCTGGCGCGCGTCGGCGCCGGGCCGGACGTGCGTCTTGCCTGCCAGACGCGTCCCGGCGCGGATCTCGAGGTGACGCCGCTGCTGCCGCCCGGCGTCGGGCCGGCGGCCGGTTTCCGGCGCCCGACCTACCTGCAGGGCCAGGAGCGGCAGGTCGCCATCCTGTTTGCGGATTTGCGCGACTTCACGTCTCTCGCCGAGCAGCGCCTGCCCTATGACGTCGTCTTCATTCTCAACCGCTACTTCGCCGCCCTCGGCAGCAGCATCGATCAATGCGGCGGGCGCGTCGACAAGTTCATCGGCGACGGTGTCATGGCCTTGTTCGGCGTCGAGGTCGGGATCGCCGAGGGCGGCCGCCAGGCACTGCGGGCCGCGGCGGAGATGAGCCGTCAACTCGCCGGGCTGAACGACTCCCTGGGCCATGACCTGCCCGCGCCCTTGCGCATCGGGATCGGCCTGCACGGGGGGTCGGTGATCGTCGGCGAGATGGGATACGGCGCCGCGACCGGCCTGACCGCGATCGGCGACGCGGTCAACACGGCGAGCCGCCTGGAGGCGCAAACCAAATCGCTCGGCGCGGAACTGGTGGTGTCCGAGGAGCTCGTGGCGCAGACCGGCCTCGACCTTTCGGCCTTCCGCCACGCGGAGATCGCCTTGCGCGGGCGGCGCGCCCCGCTCGCCGTGCGCGTCGTGCCGGACGCGCGCGAACTCCCTGTGGACTGAGCGCGCCGCGGCTGGCGGCTCAGCGCGGCAGCAGCGCCTCGATCGCGCGGCGCAATTCGGGCGCGTCGGGCTCGACGCGAGTCGGGAACCCGGCCACCACCGCGCCGTCGGGATCGATCAGGAACTTGTGGAAGTTCCAGCGCGGCACCGGGTTGCGGTCGAGGCGCTGGGCGATCCAGAGGTAGAGCGGGTGCGCATCGGCGCCGCGCACCTTCTGCTTTTCGGTCATTGGGAAGTCGATGCCGAAGGTGACCTCGCAGAATTCCTTGATTTCGTCGTTGCTGCCCGGCTCCTGGCCGGCGAAATCGTTGGAGGGCACGCCGACCACGACGAGGCCGCGCCCCTGGTAGGCCTCCCAGAGCGCCTGCAGGCCCTCGTACTGCGGCGTGAAACCGCAGCGCGAAGCGGTATTGACCAGCAGGATCGCCTTGCCCTCGAAGGCGGCCAGCGGCAGCGGCGTGCCCTCGATCGAGACGAACTCGAAGCTGTGCGCCGAGGGCGCGTCGATCTGCGCGGCGCCCGCCGGCGGCCCGGCCGGCAGCATCAGCGGCAAAGCCGCCAGAAGGCCGATCACGCCGCCGCGCCGGCTCAATCGCAGATAGCTCATCGTGCGCCTCGCTCGAACATCCCTCTCGCCCCAAAGAGAATAGCGCATTGACGGCCTGCGTGAAGGGCGCTCAGGCAGCGCCGGTCCGGTGACGGCCGGCGGCCAGCTCGATCGCGAACGCGAGCAGCAGCGCGCCGGCCCCCAGCAGGAACAGCAGGCCGTAGCTGCCGCTTTGCGCGAAAAGGTAGGAATAGCCGTAGGCACCGGCGGCCTGGCCGAGCGCGAAGCCGACGGTCGCCAGGCTCCAGGCGGCCGCGGCGTCGGTGCCGGGCCGGCGCGCAGCAAGCTCGAGCACCCGGCCGAGCAGAAGCGGCACGATGCCCGGTGCGAAGGCGCCGATCACCAGGCTGGAGAGAACGAGCGCGACCCAGCCGTCGGCAAGGGCGAGCAGGCCGACGAAGCCGGCCTGAACCAGGAAGGCGACGCGAAGTGCGGGGCCAAAGCCGATGCGGTCGGCGAGCAGGCCGGCGAGCAGCGGCCCACTCGTGGCGCCGAGCCCGAAAAGGACCCAGTACCAGGCGCCGCTGTCCAGGCCCTGGCCGAGGCCCCGGGCGACGAAGTCGACCAGGAACACCATGTGCGGCACGACGCCGACGGCATCGAAACCGTAGGCTAGGAAGAGCGCGATCAGGGCAAAGCCGAATCCGCCGCGCGGCACGACGGCCGCTTCGGCGCCGGCCGGTCCGGCCAGCGTCCGCGACGGCCAGCCGCGCCAGGCGAGCAGCGTGAGCGCAAGCGCGACCGCCCCCAGGCCGAGCCAGGTCTCGGTCAGGCCAAGGCGCATCAGCAGCGGGACAAGAGTTCCCGAGCCCGCGATGCCGAGGCCGACGCCGGTGAAGATGGCGCCGCCGGCAAGGCCGCGCCGCGCCGGCGCCACCTGGGCGAGCACCGCCGGCGCCGCGACCACCATGATGACCCCGCCGGCCAGGCCCGCGGCGAAGCGCCAGACGAAGAACCATGCGAAGGGGAGCGGCTGGGCACAGGCGAAAAAGCTCGCCGCCGAGACCAGCATCATGCCGCGCAGGAGGCTCGCCGCCGAGGCGCGCCGGGCGAGCCGCCGGCCGAGCAGCGCGCCGGCCAAGTAGCCGGCCAGATTGGCCGCGCCCAGATAGGCCGCCGCCGCCGGGCTGAACCAGCCGCTCTCGACCAGCGCCGGGATAAGCGGCGTGTAGGCGAAACGCGCCAGGCCGATGCCGACGAGGCTGGCGCACAGACCGGACAGGACTGCGCGCCATGCCCCGCCTGTGCCGCCTGCGATCGCCCGTTGCGCGCCCGACATCCCGACATCCCCGCCGTTCGACGGCAGAAGGCTAGGGGAGCCGCCGCTGCGGGAGAAACGCTTTTCCGCGATACTTGCCATCCGCCCGGCGGATGGCGGCCGGTCTCGCGTCGGGGCTCGCATTTTCTGCCCGTGCCACGTGACGCGGCATCGGCCGGGGGCGCCGCGCTATTCCATGCCGTCGGCGGCCTCGCGGGCCGCGCCGGCCTCGGCCGCCAGTTCAGCCGGGTCGGCGCAGTCGACGACCCGCCGCGCGACCTCCTGGTCGAAGCCCTTGCGGCCGAGCGCCGCCAGATCGTGCCCCCGGCGGGCGGCGCGCTGCTCCGGATCGTCGCGAAACGGTCCCAGGCGGCGCTTGCGGGCGAAGGCGAGCGCCGCGCTGAGCTCGGAATCGACGCCGGCTGGCGCGCGCCGGCGCAGGGCCTGGTCGACCAGGCCGGGGGCGATGCCCTTGGCGCGCAGCTCGGCGGCGATCGCCCGCGCCGAGGCGCCGCGCCGCTGCAGGGCCCTGGCCCGCAGCTCTGCGTAGCCGCGGTCGTCGAGCAGGCCGAACTGCTCCAGGCGGTCGAGTACGCTTTCGATCGCCGCCTGCCCGGCGTCGAGGTCGACCTCCACCCCGCGCGCGGCGAGGCGCTGCAGCCGGGCGCGCAGCAGCCGGCGCAGATGGGCGCGCGAGGCGGCATAGCGCGCGAGATGGCGCAGCGCCGCCGCCTCCAGGGCCGCGGCGTCGTGCGGCGGTCGGTGGCCGCGGCTCACGGCGTGTCTCGCGGTCGGCCGGCCGAAGCCACCTGCTTGCCAGCCCGCGGAGCGCCGGTTATGTCAGGCGCCATGACCATTACCTCTCTGCCGCTTCACCCGCCCCGTCCGCGCCGCATCGGGGCGGTCAACTGGCGTGGCCTCTGGACGCTCTACCTTAAGGAAGTGCGCCGCTTCCTCAATGTCTTCACCCAGACCGTGCTCGCCCCGGTGGTGACCACGCTGCTGTTCCTGGCGGTCTTCTCGCTCGCCCTGGGCGGCGCGCTGCGCGAGGTCCAGGGCCTTCCCTTCGTCGCCTTCCTGGCGCCGGGCCTGGTCATGATGGCCATGCTGCAGAACGCCTTCGCCAACACCTCGTCCTCGCTCGTGATCGCCAAGGTGCAGGGCAACATCGTCGACATCCTCATGCCGCCGCTGTCGCCCGCCGAGCTGGCGATCGCCATCGCCGCCGGCGGCGTCACCCGCGGGCTGCTGGTCGGAGTCGTCGTCACCTGCGCCATGTGGATCTTCGTGCCGGTCGCGATCCACAGCTGGTTGGCCGTGCTGTTCTTCGCGGTTGCCGCCTCGCTGATGCTCTCCCTGCTCGGCATGATCGGCGGCATCTGGTCGGAGAAGTTCGATCACATCGCCGCGGTCACCAATTTCGTGATCACGCCGCTGTCGTTCCTCTCCGGCACCTTCTATAGCATCGAGCGCCTGCCGCCGCTGTGGCAGGACGTGGCGCACTGGAATCCCTTCTTCTACCTGATCGACGGCTTCCGTTACGGCTTTATCGGGCGGGCCGATGCTCCGCTTGCGCAGGGCATGCTGGTGTCCGCGGCGATCGATGCCGCGCTGCTCTTCGTCGCCTACCGGATGGTGGCGACCGGTTACCGGCTCAAGGCCTGAGCCCGGCGTGCGCGCGGACGAACGCTCGCAGGCCGCCGTCGGCGTCGCGCCGGCCCGCTGGCGGCCGCCACGCCCCGGTCGGCCCAACTGGCGCGGCCTCTGGACCCAGTTCTTCGGGCGCGGCCTGCTGCGCTTTCTGCGCGCCGGCTACGAGACCCTCGGTGCGCCCGCGGTCTCGAGCCTGTTGTTTCTGGCGGTTTTCGGGATCGTCGCGCCGCTCGACGGCCGAGGAGGGGGCGAGGGCGCCCTGACCACCCTGCAGTTCGTGGCGCCCGGCGTGGTCATCTTCAGCCTGGCGCACAGCGCCTTCGAATTCGCCGCCTTCATGATGCTCTACGACAAGATGGAGCGCATGATCGAGGACGTGCTCGCGGCGCCCCTGAGTCCGCTGGAAATGCTCGCCGGCCACGTGCTGGCGGCGACCCTGGCCGGCTGCGGCGTCGGCCTCCTGGTTTGCCTGCTCGCGCTGCTCTTCGTGCCGCTCGAGCTGCACAGCCTGCCCGCGGTTCTCGGCTTCGGCTTCGGCGCCGCCCTGCTGTTCGCCCTGCTCGGGACGCTGGTCGGCCTGTGGGCCGACCGCTGGGACCACTACGCCGCCGCGGAGAGCTTCCTCGTCCTGCCGCTGGTGCTCTTGTCCGGCGCCTTTTTCGGACTGAGCGAGCTGCCCGAGGAAAGCCGTTGGCTGCTCTCCCTGAATCCCCTCTTCCACACCGTGGACGGTTTCCGCTACGGACTGACCGGCGCGGCCCAGAGCGCGCCGGCGATCGGTGCCCTGTTCCTCGCCGGCACCGCTCTGGCGCTCTGGCTCCTGCTCTGGCGCCTGCTGTTCACGGGTTACAAACTAAGGTCCTGATAGCGTCGCGGGCGCCGTCCGCATCAAGGGACCCCAGTCGATGCCTTATTCCGCCTTGTCGTGTCTTCTGATCCTGCCGCTCGGGCGCGCTTGCATGCGCGCCGCCTTCGGCCTTGCGCTGCTGGT
>CAZDBC010000229.1:0-5877 GCA_964503295.1 uncultured Kiloniellaceae bacterium
ACGAGGTTCATGACGACCAGCACCAGGAAGGCGAAGTGCAAAGCCGCACCTGGCCCGCCCACGGCGCGCAGGAAACCGGGATCGAAGCACTCCACGATCAGTCCGCGTCCGATAACAGCCAGGACGACCAGGGTCAGCGTCGCAATCGAGACAACGAGCAGCAGCGACGCATCGTCGACGGCGAGAATGGTCCCGAAGAGGACGTGCATGAGATCGACGTTGCTGCCGCGGGTGGAGACGATGAGCACCCCGAGCGCCAGCGAAATGAGATAGAAGGCGGCAAAGCTGGCATCCTCGCGCTGAGGCGTCACACGCGCGACGAGACCGGACAGAACCGCCACGGCAAGGCCCGCGATGAAGCCGCCGAGGCTCATGACGACGAGCGAGAGACCCGCGATCATGAAGCCGATGGCCGCGCCCGGCAGCACGGCGTGGCTCAGGGCATCGCCGACGAGGCTCATGCGGCGCAACACAAGCAGCACGCCCACCGGGCCGCAGCCGAGACTGAGCGCAAGGCAGGCCACCAACGCCCTGCGCATGAATCCGAACTCGATAAACGGTTGGATGAGTGCGCCATATGGGTCCATCAGGCGACGCTCCGCCGACAGATTTCGGCGCGGTCGTCCCATGCCTCGGCCATCTGCCGTGCTTGGAAGAGATGCTCCGCACGCAGCACCTCGGCGGTCGCACCCCAGGCGATGGGCTCGCGGGAGATCAGCAGGGTATCGGGAAAATTCTCCCGCACCTGATCGAGATCGTGCAGCACGGCGATCACGGTGCGCCGCTCGCCGTGCCAGCGAGTGACCACGGCAAGCAGGTCGGCCGAGGTCTTGGCGTCGATCGCGGTAAAGGGCTCGTCGAGCAGGATGACCGGACAATTCTGCAACAGCATGCGAGCGAACAGCACCCGCTGAAACTGCCCCGCCGACAGGGAAGCGATCGGCCGCCGGCCGAAGCCATCGAGACCGACAGCCACCAGTGCTTCGTCGGCCCGCCGCCGCAGGGCGCGCGTGACCGGACGGAACAGACCGATCGTCCGCCAGTGGCCCAGCAGCACCGTCTCGATCACCGAGATCGGGAAACTGCGGTCGATCTCGGCCTGCTGGGGCAGGTAGGCAATGTCGCCCTGGCGCAGCCCGTTGCGTTCCAGGCGACCGCCGAGAGGCGCCAGGAGGCCGACCAGTCCCTTGAGCAAGGTGCTCTTGCCCGACCCGTTGGGACCGACCACCGCCGTCAGCGAGCCGGTTGCGAAGCTGCCTGTCAGGTGATGCACGGCCGGATGGCGATCGTATCCCAGGGTGACGTCGTTGAGGGAAAAGACGGCCGTCATGGCAGCCACCCCATCGCCCATGCCACGGCGCCCCAGAGCAAGGCGGAAAGGCCGCCGGCCCAGAGAAGCCGCGCGACCACGCCACTGCCAAGGGGCGAGACGGCGCCCCCGAGCCGCACCTCGTCCGCGAACCCATTGACCCCGATCGGCCTACGCATTGAGGGTCCTCTCCAGCATTTATGTCTCCGATCCGGGTACGATGCCGTGCGGCAGGCGCGCGACATGAGCCGCGATCTCGCTTGGCCGCGTGAACCACACATGTGCACTGTCAGCGTGCGTCCGAACGTGCTGAAGCGCGCGGCGAAGCTGGGCCAGCCGGAACGGCTGTCCCACGACGGGCGTATGGAGTGAGATCGCGCAGACGAGCGGCTGCTGTGCCGATTGACGCAGCATCTCGTCGAACTGGTCGACGATCATACCGGCAAAGTCAGCGGCCGTATGATGGCGAGTGAGCAGGGCTGGCGCGTCATTGATCTCAACCGGATAGGGCATCGCCAATAGCGGACCAGCACGCGTCGCGAGCCAGACCGGTTGGTCATCCAGCGGCCAATCGAGGACATAGGAATAGCCTGCCTCCTTGAGCAGATCGGGGGTGACGCTTGTTTCGGATATCCACGGACCGAGCCAACCCTGGGGAGGGTAGCCTTCATTCTGGGTGATCGTGGCGGTCGCCTCGGTGATCAGCGCGCGCTCGGCAGCTTCGTCGAGATCGCCTTGGCGCTCCGAATTCGTCCGCCCATGGGCGACGATCTCGTCCCCACGCATTCGTGCGCGTTCGAGTATTTGCGGGGCATGGTCATAGACTGCGGAATTGACCAGAAGGCAGGCAGGGATTTGCAGTTCGTCGAAAAGGTCGAAGAGCCTCCAGATGCCGACACGCAGGCCATAATCGCGCCAGGCAAAATTCCGCACATCGGGCTGAGGTGTCGCGTAGGACGGCGTATGACCGAGCCCCTCGCCGAAGTGAAAGTGCTCCACATTGACCGCAACGTAAAAGGCAAGCCGCTTGCCGCCGGGCCATTCGTAATGCGGTCGGCCAGAGATGGGGCTGTAGCGGTATCGGCCATGCGTTCTGATGATCATCGCAGTTCACGCTCCGCCTGCTCGAACCAGCCGAGTACACGCGCGAGATGGGCCTCACCCCAGGTCGCAATGAACTTCTGCGTGCCGTGGTCAGCAGGGTCGCGAAGGACCGCGAGACGTTGTTCGACATATTCCAGGGTGAGCGGGATGCGGCACAGCACGGTGATGCAATGTTTCCAATCGTCGTATGTCTTCAGAGACTGCACCGCGATCACCTTGCTGCAGCTTCTGCAAGCTGCTCCTTGTCATCGCTCCGGCCCTCAACCGGCGGAAAGCGCTCGGGAGCACGTGTGCTGCGAAGCAACTCGGTTTCGAGCCGAACCACGGCTTCGCGCAGCGTGAGGGTTTCGTTGTCGTTGCGGCCGATCCGGCGCAGCGACACGGTCCCGTCTTTCGCCTCGCGTTTGCCTACGACCAGGAGCACCGGGACTTTGGCCAGGCTGTGCTCCCGGATCTTGTAGCCGATCTTCTCATTGCGCAGATCGGTCTCGACCCGGAGGCCGTGCGCCATCAAGAGGCCGGCGACCTCATTGGCGTAAGAGTCGCCATCGGAGGTGATGGTCGCGACCACTGCCTGGACCGGCGCCAGCCAAAGCGGCAGCTTGCCGGCGTAGTGCTCCAGCAAAATGCCGGTGAACCGCTCCAGCGATCCGAACAGTGCCCTATGCAGCATGACAGGCGAGTGCTTCTCGCCATCCGGGCCAATATAAAACGCACCGAGGCGCTCAGGCAGATTGAGGTCCACCTGCAAGGTGCCGCACTGCCAGTCGCGGCCGATGGCGTCCCGCAGCACGAACTCCAGCTTCGGACCGTAGAAGGCGCCTTCGCCAGGATTTGTCGTATAGGACAGGCCCGTCGCATCGACGGCGGCTTTCAAGGCCGCTTCCGACTTGTCCCAGATCGCATCCGAGCCGATGCGCTTTTCCGGCCGATCGGAGAACTTGATCCGCACATCCTCGAAGCCGAAGTCGCGATAGATGTTCAGGATGAGCTGGCAGACGATCCGGCATTCCTGAGTGATCTGCTCTTCCGTGCAGAAGATATGCGCGTCGTCCTGGGTGAAGGCGCGCACGCGCATGAGACCGTGCAGGGCACCTGACGGCTCGAACCGGTGAACCTTGCCGAATTCGGCAATGCGCAGGGGTAGATCGCGGTAGCTCTTGATTCCCTGCTTGTAGACCTGGACTCCGCCAGGGCAGTTCATCGGCTTCAAGGCAAAGACACGTTCCTCCTTCGCTTCTGTGGTGAACATGTTTTCGCCGAACTTCTCCCAATGGCCAGACTGCTCCCACAGGCTCCGATCCATGATGTCCGGCGTATTGATTTCCACATAACCGGCCCGCGCCTGGCGCTGGCGCATGTAGTCGATCAGGGTCTGGAACAGCGTCCAGCCCTTGGGGTGCCAGAAGACGGCGCCTGGCGCTTCCTCCTGGAAATGAAACAGGTCCATGTCGCGGCCGAGCTTCCGATGATCGCGCTTCTCGGCCTCTTCGAGCTGGTGAAGATACGCGTCGAGTTCGACCCGGTCGCGCCACGCAGTCCCGTAGATTCGCTGCAGGATCGGATTGCGATGGTCGCCGCGCCAGTAGGCGCCGGCGACCTTCAGCAGCTTGAAGGCGGTGCCGAGCTTGCCGGTCGAAGGCAGGTGTGGACCGCGGCAGAGGTCGCGGAACTCTCCCTGGCGATAGACGCTCAACGTCTCGGTTGCCGGAATGCCGGCAATAATCTCGGCCTTATAGCGCTCGCCCTTGGCCTCGAAGTAGCGGATCGCGTCGTCGCGCTGCCAGAGCTCGCGCTCGATCGGCTCGTCGCGCGCGACGATCGCCCGCATGCGTTCCTCGATTCGGACGAGGTCTTCAGGCGTGAACGAGGTCTCGCGCGCGAAGTCGTAGTAAAACCCGTTCTCAATCGTAGGGCCGATGGTGACCTGGGCCTCGGGATAGAGCTCTTTGACGGCCTGGGCCAGGACATGCGCCGCGTCATGCCGCAGCAACTCAAGTGCCTCTGGGTGATCGCGGGTGATGACCTCGACACATGCATCGTGCTCAATGAGATCATTCAGGTCTCGCAAGACACCGTCGATCCGGATGGCCAGCGCCTTGTCGGCGGTAGCGTCGCCTGACCGGGCGGCGATCTCGGCACCACGAACAGGTGCGTTATGGGTTTGGGCGCCGTCAGGCAGCGTGATCTGGATCATGAGAACGGCCTAAAGATAAAAGGACAACCGCCCCGGCCCCTTCGGCAGCCGCACCTAGACTAGCGTTGCGGAAAGCGGCGGTGCGCGAATAGCCCTCGGATGGATTGGACGGTCCCTGCGCGGGATCGGCGATCGGGCATGACAGGTCGACGCGCATATTCAGAACTTCCCCTCAAGGCGCTTGTATCCCTGAACGAGAGAGTTGTTGGTGCGCACGACGTCCTCCGAGAACTCAGAGGCATCGGCCGTGACCTTCGGTATGGTGGCGAGGTCGGTGTGGGGTCCGATGCGCTGTGTCGAGGGGACGTAGAACCCAGCCGGCAGGTCACAGCCATCGACCACCGCGTTGTGACGCACAACGCAGCCTTCGCCCACTGCGCAGTTGAAGAGCACGCTGTTGAAACCGATGAAAACACTGTCGCCGACCGTGCAGGGACCATGGACAATCGCGCGATGTGCGATCGAAGTTCGCTCGCCGATGGTAACCGCCGCGCCGGACTTGGAGTGGATGACCACACCATCCTGAATGTTCGAGTACGCACCGATGACGATGGACTCCATTTGCCCGTTTGCATCCACCTCGTCGGCGCGGATCACGGCATAGGGTCCGATGAAGACATTCTCGTTCACGATCACGCGGCCGCAGAGAATGGCAGTGGGGTCGACAAACGCGCTCTCATGGACGATCGGGATGTCGCCGCGCGGATTCTTGCGGATCATTACGGTAGCAATCCCGATTCCACGGCTGACATGATTTGTGGCCAGTGGGGACATAGCGACATCGACCTAACCGGTTCTCCGCCAAACGGGGCCATCAACTCGATCCTGAACCGCGACGCCGAGGGCAGCGAGTTCGTCGCGGATCCGATCCGCGGTGGCGTAATCTCGCGCTGATCGAGCGGCCAGCCGAGCCTCAACCAGGCGCTGAATCTTTGCCGCGTCTCTGTCTTCTCCTGTGGGCTGTCCGAACCAGACCGCCGGATCCTGCTGCAACAGGCCCAGCAAGCCGCCGGCGTCGCGCAAGGCCGCCTTGTAGGCGGCACGATCCGCCACGGTCGTCGCCCGGCGCGCCTCCTTCGCTATCCGGAAGAGTTCAGCGATTGCCCCCGGGAAGTTCAGGTCGTCCTCAAGGGCCATCTCGAATGCGTCGAGCAGGCCGGTTACGCAGGCCCCGTCAGGAGCATCGCCAAGATCGCGGAGCACGCCGTATAAACGATCGAGACCGCGCTTCGCCTGAGCGAGTCCGTCCGCGCTCCAGTCGAGCGGC
>CAZDBC010000230.1:0-5866 GCA_964503295.1 uncultured Kiloniellaceae bacterium
AAGGAGAATTAAAATGAGAACGGGAAGACCGGCGTATATTATTGTTTTTCTTATTCGTAGAGGCGGTTGAGCGAAAAGGCGCCGGCCGGCGCGCCCTCGAAGAGACGCGGATGTAAAATCTGGATGCCGGCGAAGGCGAACGGGGCCACTTCGCGTTCACCCCTGCGGCGCAGGCGGCCGAGCGGGTCCATGACGAAATCGCCGGGCCCGTCGTAGCCGAACGCGAGCGCGGTCGGCTCCAGCAGCAGCAGGGCGTCCATCTGCCCTTCGTCCCAGCCGGCAGCCAGCCGCTCGAACACCGAGACCCGGCCATCGAGCCAGCAGACATCGCCGTTGCACACGAAGAAGGCGCGGTCGCCGAGCCGGCTCAGCGCGTTGTGAACGCCGCCGCCAGTGTCGAGCAGTTCGGGCTCGCGGGAGATGACGATGCGCGGACGGCTGCGAGCGGCCAGATGACGCTCGATTCGTTCGGCCAGATGGTGGGTGTTGACCACGGCGGTTTCGACCCCGAAACGGGCGAGACGGTCGAGGATGCTGTCGATCATCGGCTGACCTGCGACCTCGCACAGCGGCTTGGGCAGGCGGTCGGTGATCGGGCGCATGCGCTCGCCGCGACCGGCGGCCAGCACCATGGCATGGGTCGGAAGATCGCGCGCTGCGCTCATCGCTCGCTGGTCACCACGGCGGCGTGAGAGCGCCCCCACAGCGGGCCCGCCTCACGAACCGGCCAGCAGCATCTCTGCATCGGGCACGATTCGCAACGCCGGCGGCACCGCCTCGGCGAACCAGGCGCGAAGCGGCGCCAAGTTGGGATGGGCGAGGTCGGCGTCCAGCAGGCGCCAGAGACGCGGCAGATGACGAAGATAGCCCGGCTTGCCGTCGCGCCGGCACAGCCGCGTGAAGATGCCGATGATCTTGGCATTGCGCTGGGCGCCGAGCAGGGCGTAGGCGGCGAGAAAGGCCTCGCGGTCGAGTCCGGGAAATGCCGCCAGGTAGCGCGCCAGCATGGCCTCGGGCAGGCCCGGCGAGAGGTCGCGCCGGGCGTCCTCCAGCAGCGACACCAGGTCGTAGCTCCAGGGCCCGACGAGGGCGTCCTGGAAATCGAGCAGGCCGCAGGCAGCCGTTCCCGCCCGCCCGTCGAGCAGCATCAGGTTGTCGACGTGATAGTCGCGCAGAACGAGGCCGTGCGGCACGGCCGCCAGCAGCGGAAAGACGTCGCGCCAGGCCTCGAGGTAGGCGGCGCGCACGGCAGGCACCGTCGGCCGGCCGGCGACGGCCGGCAGGTACCAGTCGGTGAGCAGAAGCGCCTCGTCGAGCAGTCGTCGCTCGTCGTAGGGCGCCAGGCCCGCGGCCGCCAGGCGACCGGGCCTCGCCTGGCGGTGCAGCGCGACCAGGACATCGATCGCGAGCTCGTAGAGCGCGGTCTCGTCGGCACCCTCCTCGAGCGCACGGGTGAAGGTGCGATCGCCGAGGTCTTCCAGCAGCATGAAACCTTCCGTCTCGTCGACGGCGAGTGGACGCGGCGCGCTCAGTCCGAGTTCGAGCAGCAGTTCGGCGACCACGCGAAAGGCGGCCACGTTCTCCTTCGGCGGCGGCGCGTCCATAAGAACGGCGCTGCGCCCGTCGAGGCGCAGCCGGTCGTAGCGGCGGAAGGACGCGTCCTGTGCGAGGGGCCTGCGCTCAGCCCGCTCCCAGCCATGAGCAGCGAGGAAGGCGCGCAGTCGGCGCGTGCGCCCCGCCGCCTCGGGCTGGCCGGCCGTCACGGCGCCGCCCGATCGGCCCGGACCGGCTGCAGGTCGGCCAGGCGCTCCGGCCAGTCTCCCGAGCCGGACAGCGCGGCGCGGCGCAATCCGTCCCGACTGGCGATCTCCAGGCGCAGATCAAGGCGCGCCGCGGGCAGCCAGGGCCCGGCGCGCTCCGGCCATTCGACGAGCACGACGCTCTCGGCCAGTGCCTCGTCCCAGCCCAACTCGGTCAGCTCTTCGGGGTCGTGCACGCGGTAGAGATCGAAATGGCTGAGCGCGAGACCGCCGCGGCGGTAGCCCTGCACGAGGGTGAAGGTCGGGCTCGGCACTTCTTCCCGCGCGCCGGGCAGGGCGTTGATGAATGCGCGCGCAAAGGCCGTCTTGCCGCTGCCGAGATCGCCCCACAGGGCGATCACGTCGCCGACGCGCGCTCGCCCGGCAAGCGCCGCGGCCAAGTCCGCCGTCGCGCCCTCGTCGGGCAGCAGAAAGACGCGCTCGATGCGCTCAGACGGCTGGGACTGGACGGGTTCCATGGCGCGCGTTGTAGCGATGCCGGGCAGCACAGGCAACGGACATGGCAGCGGTCGCGGCCGCCCGTCAGTCGGCCGCCTCGCCCGGCGCGGCGGACGGCAGCGCGCTCGGGTCGGCCGGCGGGACGCGCGGCACGTGGCAGGTGATGGTGGTCCCGACATCGAGCTCGGACTGCAGCTCGACCCAGCCGCCGTGCAGCTCGATCAGGCTCTTGACCAGGGCAAGCCCGAGCCCGGCGCCGCCTTGGCGGCCCTGTCCCTGGCCGCGGCCGCGCTCGAACTTGCCGAACACCCGTTCGCGGTCCTCCGGGGCGATGCCACGGCCGGTGTCACGCACGACAAGCCGCAGCTCGCGCTCGTCGCCCTCTGCGGACAGCGCGACCTTGCCGCCCTTGTCGGTGAACTGAAGCGCGTTGGAGACCAGGTTGAAGAGGGCTTGCTTGAGCCGTCGGGCGTCGCCGTGCAGGGACGGCAGGTCGTCGGCGCAGGCAACTTCCAAGGTCACGCCGCGGTGACGGGCCCGCTCGTGGCCGAGCAGCTCGATGCTGCCCAAAAGCTTGCGGACGTCGATCGGCGAAACGTCGATCGCGAGATAGCCGGCCTCGACCGAGGCGAGATCGAGGATGTCGTTGATCAGCGACATGAGCTGGTGGGAGGAGTCGACGATCGCGGCGCTGTACTCGAGCTGGCGCGCGTTGAGCTCGCCGAAGAACTGTTTGTCCAGGATCTCCGCGAAGCCGATGATCGCGTTGAGCGGCGTGCGCAACTCGTATGACACGTTGGCGATGAACTCGGATTTCAGGCGGTCGGCCGTCTCCAGCGCCTCGTTGCGTTCGATCAGGGCGCGCTCGACGCGTATCGAGTCGGTGACGTCTATGAAGGTCAGAAGCACCGCCCCGTCAGGCAGCGGCACCTGGGCCCAGTCGACGATCCGGCCGTCGCCGCGGTCCAACCGGCCGTGGCGCGCATCGCGGCCGGTGGTGCGTGCGACCATGCGCTCGACTTGCTCGGGATCGCGTTCGGCGAACTCGCCGACCCGCTCGATGACCTCGCGCACGTGCGGCTCGTTGCGCAGGAAATCGTCCGGCAACTGCCAGATGTTCGCGAAGGCCAGGTTGAACAGCTTGAGACGGCCGTCGGCGCCGTAGACGGCGACGCCCTCGTAGAGCTTGTCGATGGTCTCCCGCTGGACCTCGATCAGCGTGTTGTAGGAGCGCTCGAGCGCCAAGCGGTCGGTCACGTCCTCGTAGGTGAAGAGCGCGCCGCCGAAGGGGTGCGGCGTGACCACGAGGCGCAGGGTGGAACCGTCGGGCAGGTGCTGCAGCTCCTCGAGCGGCTCGATCAGGCGCGCGACCCGGCGTATCGTCTCCTGCTTGAAGGCCGGGAAATTGGACACCTCGGGCAGGCGCCGGCGCTCGCGCAGCGCCTCCAGGATGTCGCCCAGATGGGGCTCGCCGTGGAGGAAGTGCTCCTCCAGGCCGAGCAGGCGCTGATAGGAGGTGTTGAAGAAGGTCAGGCGCAGATCGGCGCCGAAGATCGCGATCGCCGTGGCCAGGTTCTCCATCACGTCGGCCTGCACCCGGACGTGGCGGTCGAGCTCGGCCTGAAGCTCTTCGAGCTGTGTCCGGTCGACGGCGAAACCGAGCGATCCTCCGTCGGGCAGAGGCAGCTCGCCGATCTCGAGCAGGCGGCGCGACCCGGCGATGACGGCATGATGCATCTCGGCGACGAGCCCGCCCTGCTCCCGCGCCTGGGCGGCGATGGCGCGCGCGCTCTGCGTCTTCGCGGCGCCGAGCAGCTCGATGCCTTCCCGGCAGGTCTCGGCGGTCGAGGCGCCGACCGCCTCGGCATAGGCGCGATTGACGAACCGCAATCCGGACCGCTCGTCGCGCCGCCAGACCGGCAGCGGCAGGTTGTTCAGGATCTCTTCCAGGGCCTGGGCACGGGCGCGCGCCTGGCGGATCTCGCCGTGCTGGGCCGTGACGTCCTGGACCCAAAGCAGATCTCCGCGCGGCGCCCCGGGGGCGCCGCCGTCCAGATGCCGGCCGATCACCTGAAGCACCCGCGCGCGGTCGTGCCGCGGCAGGGTCACCGCGAAGCCTTCGCCCGTTTCACGCAGCTTTTCGAGCGCCACGCGCAGCCGCTGGTCATGGGGCGCGGCGAAGCACTCGGCCAGTGCCGCCGGATCCGGCCGCGCCGCCGGCTCCAGGCCGAGCAGGTCGGCCAGACCGGGCGAGGCCGGCGCCGTGCCCTCGGGGGCCTCGAGCCAGAGATGGCCGGAAGGGCAGGCGGCGAGCACGGCCTCGGCGCCGGCCAGGCGCTTGCCATCCTCGGCGGCGCGCCGCGCCGCCGCCGCCTCGGTCTCGTTGAGTGCGGCGCGCAGCGCGCGCAAGCGCAGCAGCACGACAGCCAGCGCGCCGGCCAGAAGGATGCAGGCGAGCAGGAGCAGGGCTTGCGGCAGTGCTTCGGTCATCACCCCTTCCGAGCGGCGCGGGGGACCGGTCCCGGGTCGACGCCCCTCGCCGAGGGATCGCCGGCGTGGCTGCGCCGACCGGCGCACGCGCGACCGGCCGCTCGAGGATTATAGGGCGGAAACAGGGTTAACGCGACGTGAATGCCGGCACCGCCGGCGGCGACAGGCCATGCACGCCGGAGGGCGCGGGATCAGTAACGGTAATGATCCGCCTTGAAGGGTCCCTCCTGTGCTACGCCGATGTAGGCCGCCTGCTCTTCGGTCAGCCTGGTCAGCTCCGCGCCGATCTTGCCGAGATGAAGCGCGGCCACCTTCTCGTCGAGATGCTTGGGCAGGACGTAGACCTTGTTCTCGTACTGGCCGTGGTTGCGCCACAGCTCGATCTGCGCCAGCACCTGATTGGTGAAGGAGGCACTCATCACGAAGCTGGGATGCCCGGTCGCGCAGCCCAGATTGACCAGCCGTCCCTCGGCCAGAACGATGATGCGCTTGCCGTCGGGAAACTCGACCTCGTCGACCTGCGGCTTGACGTTGTGCCAGCGGAAGTTGCGCAGCGACTCGATCTGGATCTCCGAATCGAAGTGGCCGATGTTGCACACGATGGCGCGGTCCTTCATGGCGCGCATGTGATCGACGGTGATGACGTCGATGTTGCTGCTCGCGGTGACGAAGATGTCGCCGCGCGGCGCGGCCTTGTCCATGGTCACGACCTCGTAGCCTTCCATCGCGGCCTGAAGCGCGCAGATGGGATCGATTTCCGTGATCAGAACGCGGCAGCCGGCGTTGCGCAGGGAGGCCGCCGAGCCCTTGCCGACATCGCCGAACCCGGCGACCACGGCGACCTTGCCGGCCATCATCACGTCGGTCGCCCGGCGGATGCCGTCGACCAGACTCTCGCGGCAGCCGTAGATGTTGTCGAACTTGGACTTGGTGACCGAATCGTTCACGTTGATCGCGGGCACGCCCAGCGTCCCCTTCTTGGCCATCTCGTAGAGGCGCAGCACGCCGGTCGTGGTCTCCTCCGAGATGCCGCGGATTCCTTCGAGCAGGTCCGGAAACTTCTGGTGCACCACGGCCGTGGCGTCGCCGCCGTCGTCGAGGATCATGTTCGGGGTCCA
>CAZDBC010000231.1:0-4713 GCA_964503295.1 uncultured Kiloniellaceae bacterium
ATTCGCTGATCATCGTCGGCAAGCACGGCCACAACTGGGTTGCAGACAAGATCATAGGCAGTACGGCGGCCTCCGTCTGCGAAATCGCGCGGCGTCCGGTTCTGATGGTGCCTCTGCAACAGGACTAGCCCAGCCATGTCGGAATATTCGGTACAGGCCCGGCGGATCGACGATCACGGCAGTCTCGCCATGACAAAGCGGGCGGAGGTCACGCTCGACACCGACGTGAAGGGGCGCGAGGACGCCTTCAACCCCGCCGAACTGTTCCTCGCCGCCGTGGCGGCCTGCATGATCAAGGGCATCGAGCGCGTGATACCGATGCTCAAGTTCGACCTGCGCGGCGTCGAGGTAAAGCTCCATGGCGTACGGCAGGACAGCCCGCCGAAAGTGGCTTCCATCGACTACGAGATCATCGTCGATACCAATGAGGATGACCGGCGCCTTGAACTGTTGCACACCAACGTGCGCAAGTACGGGACCATCTCAAACACCGTCGCCGAAGCCACCAGACTGGAAGGCACAATCCGCCGGAAGACGTGACCGGCATCCGACCTCATTGTGGCAAAGCCGCACCTCGAGGCGATCCGGTGCCGCCGTTAGCCCGGGAAGTCGCAGCCGATGCCAATTGCGCGGCGATCTATGCCTTTGCCTGCCGGTCGAGCGCTAATCCGGATCAATGTCCCTGCAGCCAACCGATGCTATCCGGCTCCCACTATCGAAATGAAAGGGCCTTTCTATGTCCAAGCCTGACGTCGTCATCTGCGCACCCGTGCGCACCGCCATCGGCACCTATAACGGATCGCTGAAGAATACGCCGGCCACTGAGCTGGGAACAGCCGCGGTCCGGGCGGCGCTCGAACGGTCGGGACTCGCCCCCTCGAAGATCGACGCCGTGATCATGGGCAACGTCATTCAGGCCGGCAACAAGATGAACCCGGCACGGCAGTCCGCTGTTCACGCCGGTGTTCCCGTCGAGGTTCCGGCCATGACAGTCAACCGCGTTTGCGGCTCCGGCGCGCAGGCGATCGCCTCGGCCGCGCAGGAGATCTGGCTTGGATTCGGCA
Organism: uncultured Kiloniellaceae bacterium; assembly: GCA_964503295.1. Classification (GTDB taxonomy): domain Bacteria; phylum Pseudomonadota; class Alphaproteobacteria; order Kiloniellales; family Kiloniellaceae; genus CAZDBC01. The sequence goes on from CAZDBC010000231.1 coordinate 1,065, forward strand.
AGGCAGTGGTCGCCGGCGGCATGGAAAACATGGACATGGCACCGTACCTCATGGGTGGCGGCCGCTGGGGCTATCGCATGGGCGACGCCCAGATCTACGACGCCATGCTTCGAGACGGTTTGAACGATGCATTCTCCGACCAGCATTCGGGCTGGCATACCGAGGATCTCGTCGAGAAGTACCAGATCAGCCGGGAGGAGCAGGACCGCTGGGCCGAGCGATCCCAGAAACGTTTCTCCAAGGCCCAGGCCGCCGGTGCATTTGACGCCGAGATCGTCCCGATCGAGATCAAGGGGCGCAAGGGGCCGGAAGCTTTCGCGACTGACGAGCATAACCGGCCTGACGCCTCAATCGAATCGCTCTCGAAGCTGAAGCCGGCCTTCCGGAAGGACGGTACCATCACGGCAGGCAACGCACCCGGGCTCAACAGCGGCGCCGCCGCTATGATCGTCGCCGAGAGGGCCTTCGCGGAGTCGAATGGCATGGAGCCGATCGCTCGGCTCGTCGCCTTCGGTGTCGGCGCTGTCGATCCAGGCCTGTTCGGCATCGGCCCGGTACCGGCGGTGCGTCAGGCGCTCGACCGCGCAGGTTGGTCGATCGGCGATGTTGATCGCGCCGAGATCAACGAAGCCTTCGCGGCAATAGCGCTTGCGGTCGCGCGCGAGCTCGGTCTCGCGGAGGACGTGGTGAATGTTGAGGGCGGCGCCATTGCGCATGGCCATCCGATCGGGGCGACGGGTGCGGTTCTGACGACGCGGCTTCTCCATTCGATGAAGCGCGATTCTGTGGCACGTGGCGTTGTCACGCTCTGTATCGGAGGAGGCCAGGGCATTGCTCTGGCCCTGGAGATGCCCGGCTGACGGCAGGGTTTGGAACAGAGAGGTTCTCTAATATGTCCAAGGAGTTCAAACAGATTGCCGACGACGTGACGAATGGAGTCGGCGTGATCCGCCAAGGCGCTCCGGATGCCATGAAGGCATTTGGCGCCCTTGCCAGCGCTGCAACCGCAACGCACGCACTGGACACGAAAACGAAGGAGCTGATGGCGTTGGCGATCGGAATAGCCGTGCATTGCGACGGTTGCGTCGCCTACCATACGAGAATGGCCCATAAGCACGGAGCGACCGCCGAGGAGGTCGCGGAAACCGTGGCACTGGCGATCTACATGGGCGGCGGACCCGCCGCAGTCTATGGCGCAGACGCTCTGCGGGCCTACGCACAGTACTCGGAGGGATCGTCGTAAGACGGCGATCGGCCCGCCCGAGAAGTTCGGGCCGGCTGAGGCGGGACGTCACTGCTTTGTCGATTTCCGTGGGATCGACTGCAAGAGGCGATTGGGGACCGGCACGGCTCGAGCGTGCTCGCAACAAGATGCGCCAGCGGGGCTCGCCCCGCAACCGAACCCAGGCAGGAAACGCCGCCCAGCCTTTGCCCGGCCGGCGTTTCGCGCCACTGCGTCCGCCGGTTACCACCTCCTCCGGCGGCGCGGCCTACGGCCGGCAGACGTACCAGTAGTTCAGCGGGTCGTGCTCCAGCTCGTGGACCTCGACGCTGCCGAACCCGGCCGCGCGGAATAGGGCCTCGGCCTGCTCCCGGCCCCACATGGCGCCGAGCCCTTCGCCGCCCTGGGCCAGCGACACCGACATGCAGTGCAGGCAGGAGATGGTGTAGAGCAGCGGGCCGAAGGGGTGGTCGCGGTTGTCGTGCACGTGGCTCGAGCCCTTGATGTCCTGCGCCAGATAGACGCCGCCCGGGGCAAGCGCGCGCCGGATGCCGGTCACAACGGCCAGGGGCCGGGCCTGGTCGTGCACCGCGTCGAAGGTGGTCACGAAGTCGAAGGCCTCCGGCGCGGCCGTGCGGTCGAAGTCGCTCAGGTCGCGCGCCTCGAAGGTTACGTTGGTCAGGCCGCGCCGCTCGGCGTCGGCCGCGGCGTACGCGATCGCCTCCCCGGAGAGGTCGTAGCCGGCGAAACGGCTGGCCGGATAGAGGCCGGCCAGCTTGAGCAGCGCCTGGCCGCGGCCGCAGCCGGCGTCGAGCACGCTGATGCCCCGTTCGAGACGAGCGGTCAGGCCCGGCACCAGCGGCAGGATGTGATCCTCCAGCGCCGGCACGATCGTCTGGCCGCTGTCCTCGGCCATGACCTCGTGGAAGCGGGCATAGCGGCTGTAGGGCACGCCGCCGCCGTCGCGGAAACACGCCAGGATGTCGTCCTCGACCGCGCCGAGCAGAGGCACGAGCTGGAACAGCACCGCCAGATTGTTGGGCGAGGCCGCGCGGGTCAGACAGGCGGCATGAGCCGGCGGCAGGGCGTAGGTTCGGCGTGCCGGGTCGTGGTCGACGATCTGGCCGGTCACCATGGCGTGCAGCCACTCGCGCACGTAGCGCTCGTTGAGGTTGGCGCGCGCGGCGATCTCGTCGCTGGTCGCCGGGGCCATGGTCGCCATGACGTCGAACAGGCCGCTGCGGTGGCCGATCGAAATCATCAGGCCGAGGGCGGCGCCGTTGGCCATCTCGACCAGGCGACCCTCGAAGTCCACCGACGGCGCCGGTTCGGCAATCGCGAGGTTTGACATAATGCAGTCCTTTCAATGTGCTGGATCAAAAACAAACCGATTGGTATGCTCGTAATCAACACCTCGGAAAATCGGCTGTCAAGTATGTTTGTCTGATATATTTTGAGCCAGACTGAACGGTCTGCTTTGGAAGACGTTATTGGCAAGGAGGTCGGCCATGAGCCGCAGCGGCGCCGCCACGCGGGCCCGGATCATGAACGAGGCCGAGCGCCTGATTCTCTCCTACGGCTTCGCCGGCACCTCGCTCGAGCGGATCCTCGAGGCCGCGGGCGTTACCAAGGGCGCGTTCTTCCACCACTTCGACGGCAAGGCCGATCTCGCCCGCGCCCTGGTCGAGCGCTACGCCCGCCTCGATGCCGAGCACCTCGAAGGCAACCTCACCCGGGCCGAGGCGCTGGCGCGCGACCCGCTGCAGCAGGTGCTGGTCTTCGTCGGCCTGCTGCGCGAGCAGATGCGCGAGCTGGCCGCGCCCTATCCCGGCTGCCTCTTCGCCTCCTACTGCTACGAGGCCCAGCTCTTCGACGAACGCACCATGAGCGTCGCCGCGGACGCCATGCTGCTGTGGCGCCGGCGCTTCGGGGCCAAGCTCGAGGCGGTCATCGCCGCCCATCCACCGCGCCTGCCGGTCGCCGCATCCGGCCTGGCCGACGCGCTCGTGGCCCTGTCCGAAGGCGCGATCGTGGTCTCCAGAACCGTGAAGGAGCCCGCGCTTGTCGCTGAACAGCTCGAGCATTACCGCAACTACCTGGAGCTGCTCTTCGCCGCCCCGCCGGCCGACGCCGCCGGCTAGGGCGGCGCCACCTCGATCAGCGGGACCCCGTCGCTGGCCCGCCGCCGCCCCCGTCCCTGCGCCGACTCGCTGCCGAAGGCCGCGACCCCGGCCATGAGCATCTCGACGAAGACCTCGGCCGCCGGCGAGAGCGTTGTGTTGTTGCGCAGGATGATCTGCAGCTCGCGCAGGGCGTGCGGATAGGCCAGCGGCAGGTAACGCAGCCCCTCCGCCGTCTCGGGCACGGCAAGCCGCGGCAGGATGGTGACCCCGACCCCGGCCCGCACCAGGGCCAGGATCGAGGTCG
>CAZDBC010000231.1:4723-5866 GCA_964503295.1 uncultured Kiloniellaceae bacterium
GCACCAGCAGCTTGGCCCGGTCGAGCAGGCGGGTCAGCTCCGGGTCGTCGATCAGCCGGCAGATGTTGTTGCCGACGACGCCGTGGCCCTCCAGATCGGCCCAGGTGACCGGCCGCTCGAGGGCGGCGAGCGGATGGTCCTCGCTGCAGATCACGCCGAAGCGGTCGCGCAGCAGAGGGGTCGCCGTCAGGTTGGCCTGGCCTTCGGTCATGCTGGCGATGCCGACCTCGACCTGCCCCTGCTGCAGGGCGCGGCAGACCGACAGCGAATCCATGTCGCGAATGTCGATCCCCAGGCCCGGCCAGTCGGCCAGGAAAGCCTTCAGCAGGGGCGGCAGGATGCGCGAGGAGACCGAGGGCACGCAGGCCAGGTCGACGTGCCCGATCTCGTTTCTGGCATAGCCCTCGATCAGGCGCAGGCTGCGCTCGAAATGCTCCACCGCGCGGCGCGCCTCGGCCAGCACCAGCCGGCCGAGCGGGGTCAGGCGCGACTTGCGGTCGGCCTCGAACAGAGGCTTGCCGAGGTGCTCCTCGAGCTGGCGCAGGGTCATGGAGATGGCCGAGGGCGTGCGGCCCAGGATCTCGGCCGCGGTCACGATGTTGCCGCTGTCAGCCACCACCTGGAAGGTCTTCAGGGTCGCGATCTTGATCGCCATGCGGTTCAATCGACCTGAAATTAAATTCATTTCTTTGACTTTGCCGGGAAGGCGGCGGGGCTGTCAAAAAGGGCGTCAGAAGCGCCGGTCCGCGCAACCCGGTCCACGCACGCCGGTCCGCGCAACTCGGTCCGCGCGTGCCGGTCTGCGCATACTAGCGCACGCCGGCGGGGCGGCCGGGCGGACAGGCGACCAAGCAACCCGAGGGACGCCGTGACCGAGCAGTTCGACAACTTCATCGCCGGGGCCTGGCGGGCCGGCGCGGATGCCATCGAGAACCGCAACCCCTCCGACACGACCGACGTGATCGGCGCCTACGCCCAGGCCGACGCCGCGCAGGTCGCCGAGGCAGTCGCGGCGGGGCGCGCGGCCCAGCCGGCCTGGGCCGCGGCCGGCCTGGAGCAGCGCCAGACGGTACTGGCCGCGATCGGCGCCGAGCTGATGGCGCGCTCGGCCGAGCTCGGCGAGCTCTTGTCGCGCGAGGAGGG
>CAZDBC010000232.1:0-2194 GCA_964503295.1 uncultured Kiloniellaceae bacterium
GAGCTCCCCGAGCGTCCTTCCGTGCCTTATCGTCAATTCGATTGGACAGTAAACCGCGTCTGAGTTTGGCGTCATGTCGCGCCGCGGACAAGCCCGGCGCGGGGCGGTTACGGTCCGCAACGGCGATTCGACGCGGCCGCCGATGCCGGGTTCGCGAACCGCCTGCGATATAGCCGGACGGATATAGCGTTTGACCATCCCGAACCGCGCCCGCTATGTTCACGGCAATAGCCCGCTCGGTCTCCCGAATGATCCTCGCCCGCCGCCTCCGCCTGCCCACGTCCAGATTCTCGGCGATTCTGCCGGTCATCCTCGCGGCAGCCGCCGCCCTGCCGATCCTGGGTCAACCGGCTGTGCGGGCAAGCGAAGCGCCGGTGGTCGCGGGCGCTTCCGACCTGCAGTTCGCGCTCGAGGAGATCGCCGGCGCCTTCCGGTCAGAAGAGGGTACCGGCGTGCGACTGGCCATGGGCTCGTCGGGCAACTTCGCCCGACAAATCCGGCAGGGCGCACCCTTCGAGATCTTTCTGTCGGCCGATGAGGCCTATGTTCTCGACCTGGCCCGGGACGGCTTTACCCGGGACGAAGGCGACCTCTATGCGGTCGGCCGCATCGCGATCATCACGCCGCAAGGCTCGCCCCTGCGGGCGGACCCCACGCTGGACGACCTGGCCGCTGCCCTGGCCGAAGGTCGGGTGAGCCGCTTCGCGATCGCCAATCCCGCGCACGCGCCCTACGGCATGCGCGCCGAGGAGGCCCTGCGCCACAGGGGCCTGTGGGATGCCATCCAGCCGCGGCTGGTACTGGGCGAGAACGTCAGCCAGGCCGCGCAGTTCGCCGTTTCCGGCAACACGCAAGGCGGGATCGTCGCCTATTCCCTGGCTCTCTCGCCGAAGGTTTCGGCGCGCGCGTCCTACGCCCTGTTGCCCGCGGACTGGCACAGCCCCCTGCGCCAGCGCATGGTACTGCTGAAGAACGCCGGGCCGGCCGCCGAACGCTTCTATGACTTCCTCATGGGTTCAAAGGCGCGCAGGATCTTCCGCGCGTATGGCTTCAGGCTGCCGGCCGGGACGGACTAAGCCCGACGCCGCCGAAGGGGAGTGACGCCGTTGGACTGGACCGCGCTCTGGCTGTCCCTGCGCCTCGCGCTGCTGACGGTCGTGCTGCTGCTGCCGATCGGCGTGGCGCTCGGACGCCTGCTCGCCTACCGGGGCTTTCGCGGCAAGGGCCTCGCGGAAGCCCTTGTCGCCCTGCCCCTGGTCCTGCCGCCGACGGTACTCGGCTATTACCTGCTCGTCGCCTTCGGCGCGGCCTCGCCGCTCGGCCGGCTGTGGGAAGACCTGTTCGGCGAACCGCTCGTCTTCACATTCGAGGGTCTGCTGCTCGCTTCCATCGTCTTCAACCTGCCGTTCGCGATCCAGCCGATGCAGCGCGCCTTCGAGGCGATCCCGACCGACGTGCGCGACGCCATCGGCTGTTGCGGCCTGTCGCCCTGGCAGGGCCTGCTGAAGGTCGAGCTTCCGCTCGCCTGGCCGGGTGTGGTGACCGGACTCGTGCTGAGCTTCGCCCACACCCTGGGCGAGTTCGGCATCGTCCTGATGGTCGGCGGTTCGATTCCGGGCGAGACCAAGACCATCGCCATCGCCATCTACGATCGTGTCCAGGCCTTCGACAACGCCGCGGCCGCGCAGATGTCGGCCCTGCTGCTCGCAATCTCGCTGCTGACCATCACGCTCACCTTCGCCTTCTCCCGGCGGATCGGACGGCGGCTCGGGTGACGGCGCGACACGGCCTGCGCGCCCGCCTGCGGCAGGATACGCCGATCCCGCTGGCGGCGGCATTCGACTGCGGAGCGGGCGAGATCCTCGCCTTCGTCGGGCCGTCGGGCAGCGGCAAGTCGACCATCCTGCGCAGCATCGCCGGCATCTACCGGCCAGCCGACGGACGGCTGGAGGTCGATGGCGAGGTCTGGTTCGACGGCACAGACGGCATCGACCTGCCGCCCCATCGCCGCGCCGTCGGCATGGTGTTCCAGAGCTATGCACTGTTTCCCCACATGACCGCACTCGACAACGTCATGGCGGCAATGGGCCATCTGCCGCGCGGCGTGCGCCGGGAGCGGGCGCGATCCATCCTCGAGCTCGTGCATCTGGGTGGACTCGAGGCGCGCCGCCCGGGGCAGCTCTCGGGCGGGCAG
>CAZDBC010000232.1:2204-5847 GCA_964503295.1 uncultured Kiloniellaceae bacterium
GTGGCGCGCGCGCTGGCGCGCGAACCCAAGGCCCTGCTGCTCGACGAGCCCTTTTCGGCCGTCGACAAGGCGACCCGGCAACGGCTCTACCGGGAGATCGCCGAACTGCGCCGTGTTCTCAGCATGCCGGTCATCCTGGTCACCCACGACCTCGAAGAGGCCATGATGCTGGCGGATCGCCTTGCGGTCCTGCACCGCGGCCGCATCCTGCAGACGGGCACGCCCGACGAAGTGACCACCCGGCCGTCCACGGCGGAGGTCGCCCGCCTCGTCGACCTGCGCAACGTCTTCGATGGCCGCGTCGTCGGGCGGGACGGCGCGGCCGGCCGCCTGTTCATCGACTGGGCCGGCCTCAGGCTGGAGGCGCGCGACCGGCCGGAGCTGGCCCTCGGGCAGACGGTCTCCTGGGTCGTGCCCGACGGCTACGTAGTGCTCCACCGGCGCGACCGGCCCTCGCGCGGCGAGCACGAGAACCCCGTGCGCGGAACCGTCGCCGCGCTGCTGACCATCGGCCAGACCGCCCACATCACCCTGCGCCCGGAGCACGAGCCGCGCCTTCCCATCCATTTCTCGGTGCCCCTGCACGTCGCCCGCCGCAACGCGGTGGAGGCGGGCGTCGCGGCCACCGTCTCCCTGCTCAGCGACGGCATCCACCCGATGCCCGACCAGCCCTCGCCCGCCGTGACCTGACGCCGCGTCCTACCCGGCCGCGCGCATCTCCCGCGCCGTGCGCCCGGTGTGCTCGACCGCGAGCCAGTCGTCGGGGCAAGCGGTCAGCAGCGCCCTGGCCTCCTGGGGCGGCGTTTCGGGATCGAGCCAGACCGCCCAGTCGTCGGGCGCCAGCACGACCGGCATGCGGTTGTGCACCGCCGCGGCGACACTGTTGGGATCGGTCGTGACGATGGTGAAGGTCTCCAGCGGCCCTTCGCCCACCTTCTCGTTGCGCTCCCAAAGGCCGGCCATGGCGAACAGGGGCTGGTCCCTGACGGTGAACTGCACGACCCGCTTGGCGCCCTTGGGGCCTTCCCACTCGTAGTAGGCGTTGGCCGGCACCAGGCAGCGGCGGCGCTTGAAGGCCTCGCGGAAGGCCGGCTTGGCATCGACCGTCTCGCTCCGCGCATTGAAGGTCTGCGACGCGATCTTGTCGTCCTTGGCCCAGAAGGGGACGAGACCCCAGCCGGCCATGAGCAGTTCGCGTCCGCCGTCCCGGCCCAGCCGGACGATGGGCGCGCGGTCGCGCGGCCAGATCGCCGGGCGGGGCGGAATATTGACCGGGCTGCTGGAGAGCCCGAACAGGCGCCGGGCCGCCTCGAAGGTGGTCGTGCAGTTGTAGAGGTTGCACATGGGCCTAAGGGTGCCGAGCGCGGCCGGCCGACGACGCCACTTCCGAACACGGCCGGCCGGAGCGAACTCGAGGACTGCGCAAAACCGGCAGGTGCGTGGACGATGGCGGAGAGGGTGGGATTCGAACCCACGAGGCGGTTTCCCGCCCACACGCGTTCCAGGCGTGCGCCTTAAGCCACTCGGCCACCTCTCCGGCACGGGGGTCGCCGGCGCCGCTGCCGGGCCGCCCCGAATGCGGGCCGGAGGTTAGCCAAGGGTGCCGGGCGGCGCAACGTCCACAACTCCCGCGCCATTGGCCCGGCGCCGCCGACCCGCTAGCATGAGGTTGGCTCGGCCGGTCCGGCGGCGGGGGCAGACAAGGCTCCGGCCACAGCGAAAGGGGGGAGGTCGCCATGCGTCTGGTCGGCCGGGTTCTGGGCTATCTCTTCATTCTGGGCGCGATCGGCGCCCTCGCGCTCGACCTGGTCGCGCTCTACGAGACCGGGGCCCTGCGCCTGGCGCCGCTGGGCGAGGTCTGGTATCGCCTCGACCGGGCCAGCCTCAACATGCTGCAGGCAGGCATCGAGCGCAACGTCGCCCCCTTCCTGTGGCACGACGTCATCGCGCCGGTCCTGCAGTGGCCGGCGGCGCTGGTCCTGGTGGTGCCGGGGATCGTCTTGCTGATCTTCTGCGGCGGCAGCGCCAGGGGCCGCTTCGATTGAATGCCGACGCTCTGTCGGTCCGGGCTTCGCCTCAGCTGTCGCTCATCTTGAGCGCAGCGAGGAAGGCCGACTGCGGGATCTCCACATTGCCGATCTGGCGCATGCGCTTCTTGCCCGCCTTCTGCTTTTCCAGAAGCTTGCGCTTGCGGGTGACGTCGCCGCCGTAGCACTTGGCGGTCACGTCCTTGCGCAGGGCCGAAACGGTCTCGCGCGCGATCACCTTGCCGCCGATCGCCGCCTGGATCGCGATCTTGAACAGCTGGCGCGGAATCAGCTCCTTGAGGCGGGTGCACAGCGCGCGACCGCGCGCCTCCGCCTGCCCGCGGTGCACGATCATGGCGAGCGAATCGACCGGCTCCTGGTTGACCAGGATCGAGACCTTGACCAGGTCGCCCTCGCGGTAGCCCTCGAGCTGGTAGTCGAAGCTGGCGTAGCCGCGCGTCGCCGACTTCAGGCGGTCGTAGAAGTCGAACACCACCTCGTTGAGCGGCAGGCGATAGACCACCATGGCGCGGTTGCCGGCGTAGGTCAGGTCGATCTGCTCGCCGCGCCGCTCCTCGCACAGCTTGAGCACGGCGCCCAGAAACTCGTCGGGCACCAGGATGGTCGCCTTGATCCAGGGCTCCTCGATGTAGCCGATCCTGGTCACGTCCGGCATGTCGGAGGGGTTGTGCAGCTCCTTGATTTCGCCGGTGGTCATGTGAAGCCGGTAGACGACCGAGGGCGCCGTCGTGATGAGGTCGAGGCCGAATTCGCGCTCCAGGCGCTCCTGGACGATTTCGAGATGAAGCAGGCCGAGGAAGCCGCAGCGGAAGCCGAAGCCGAGCGCGGCGGAGGTCTCCGGCTCGAACTGGAAACTCGAGTCGTTGAGGGCCAGCTTGCCGAGTGAGTCGCGCAGGTCCTCGAAGTCGGCGGCGTCGACGGGAAAGAGGCCGCAGAAGACGACCGGGACGCTTGGCGCGAAGCCGGGCAGCGGCTTGTCGGCCGGACGGCGATCCTCGGTGATGGTGTCGCCGACCCGGCAGTCGGCGACCGACTTGATTCCCGCCATCATGTAGCCGATCTGCCCAGGCCCGAGTTCCGCGACCGGCGTCATCTTGGGGCCGAAGACGCCGACCTTGTCGACCGGATGGGCCGCGCCGGTACCCATCATGCGGATCTTCATGCCGGCCTTGAGCACGCCTTCGCGCACCCGCACCAGCACGATGACGCCGAGGTAGGTGTCGTACCAGCTATCCACAAGCATGGCCTTGAGCGGCGCGGCGGCCTCGCCCTTGGGCGGCGGCAGGCGCTTGACCAGCGCCTCCAACACCTCGCTGACGCCCTGGCCGGTCTTGGCCGAGATGGCGATCGCCTCGCTGGCGTCAATGCCGATCACCTCCTCGATCTGCGCCTTGACTCGCTCCGGGTCGGCGGCCGGCAGGTCGACCTTGTTGAGGACGGGGATGATCTCGTGGTTGGCGTCAATCGCCAGATAGACGTTGGCCAGCGTCTGGGCCTCGACTCCCTGGCTGGCGTCGACCAGCAGGATCGAGCCTTCGCAGGCGGCGATCGACCGGCTGACCTCGTAGGAGAAGTCGACGTGGCCCGGCGTGTCG
>CAZDBC010000233.1:0-5847 GCA_964503295.1 uncultured Kiloniellaceae bacterium
CGGCTGCGGCGAGAAGATGGTGCCCGTCTCGGAATCGCTCCGCGGCGACCTGCGCGCACACGGCGTGGTGCTCGAGCCTATGGATACCGGCGCGGCCTGCCGGACCTACAATGTTCTGCTTTCCGAGGAACGGCGGATCGCCGCCGCCCTGATCGCGGTCTCCTGACGGCATCGGCCGGCGCAAGGCTCGCCATGGCCGCGGAGCTGTCCTATGCCGCCGAGCAGGTCAGGCAACAGGATCACGAGCGCTTCCTGACCGCGCTCTTCGCGCCGGCTGAGCGGCGCGAGGCGCTGTTCGCGCTCTACGCCTTCAATCTGGAGGTCGCCAAGACCGCCGAAGTGGTCAGCGAGCCCATGCTCGGGCAGATTCGGCTGCAATGGTGGCGCGAGACCCTGGACGGCATCTACGAGAAGCGTCCCCGCCGCCATGAGGTGGTGGAGCCCCTGGCCGACGCCGTCGTCCGCTGGGACCTCAGCCGGGAGCATTTCGAGCGCCTCCTGGACGCCCGCGAAAACGATCTCGATGCCGAGCCGCCGGCCACGATGGCCGAACTGGAGGCCTATGCCGATGCGACGGCCGGCGGTTTGGGCCTGCTCGCATTGGAGGCCCTGGGCGGCGAAGCGCTGGCCGCAACCGGCCGGTTGGTCGGCACCGCCTGGGGCCTGACAGGTCTGGTGCGCGCGATCCCCTTTCACGCACGGCAGAAACGTCTCTATGTCCCGACAGAGTTGCTGAAGCGGCACGGCGTGGTCCGGCGCGATCTCTTCGAGCTGCGCCCCTCGACGGCGCTCTCGGCGGCCGCCGCGGAAATCGCCGGCCGGGCCGGCACGCTGCTCGCCGAGGCTCGCGCCCTAAGGCCGCGCCCGCCGCGCCCCGTGCTGGCCGCGCTACTGCCTGCCGTGCTCGCGCGGCGCCATCTGGGCCGCCTGGCGCGCGCCGGCTACGATCCTTTCGACGCCCAGGTGCAGGCGGCCGCGCCGGACGCGGCCTGGCGCCTCACGCTCGCCTACCTGCGCGGGCGCATTTGAGGCGATCCCGGTTCGCTCAGCTCGCGGCCGGCGCCGCCGGCAGACCCAGGACCGTGCGAATCTCGCGCAGGCTCTCCAGCTCCGGCCCGGAGACCGAACCGTCGGCATCGCTGATCGCCGCCGCAACACGCAGAATGAGGTCGGCGGTCTCCGGATCGTCTTTCATGCGTGCCACGGCCCGCAGGGCGCGGGCGTGACCCTTCTCCGGATGCACGCGCAGGGTATCGACATAGTCCTTGAAGAGATCGACGGCTTCGTGGACGTCGAAGCTCTGCAGCGGCTCGAGACCCTCCACGATGCGATCGATGAGGCTGCTCTCGGAGAAGGTCACTTCGCCATCGGCGTAGGCGATGAGGGCCGCGGTCGCCATTGTGGCGTCCAGGAGCGGCCGGTGCCGGTGCCGCCGCGCCGGTGCATGGAAAAGCGTTTCGGCGAGTTCGCGCAGTGCCCCCATCGCATTCCCCCTATGCCGCCCCGCTGCAGAACCGGCCGCCCGCCAGGCGGCGGCCGGACCGGGCCGGCCTACTCGGCGGCCACCGCCTGTCCGCTGCGCCAGGCTTCGAGATCGCGCAGAGCGCGCGCGGCCAGCGCCGGCTTGCGGTCTTTCTTCGCGATCCGCTTGCCGTCGGGACGCACGAGCGGCGGAAAGAGGCCGAAGTTGACGTTCATGGGCTGGAAGCTCTCGGCCGCGGCACCGCCGGTGATATGGTCGAGCAGGGCACCATGGGCGGTGGTCGGCGGCGGCGGCACGATCGCGCGGCCGTAACGCTCGCAGGCCGCGAACAGTCCGGCGAGCAGGCCGATGGCCGCGGATTCCACGTAGCCTTCGACGCCGGTGATCTGCCCGGCGAAACGCAGCCGCGGCGCCGCCTTCATGCGCAGTGTCCCGTCGAGCAGGCGCGGCGAATTTATGAAGGTGTTGCGATGGACCCCGCCCAACCGCGCGAATTCCGCCTGTTCCAGACCCGGGATCATGCGCAAGATCCTCTGCTGTTCGCCGTACCTCAGCTTGGTCTGAAAGCCGACCATGTTGTACAGGCTGCCCAGGGCGTTGTCCTGGCGAAGCTGCACCACGGCATGCGGGCGCTGCCCGCTGCGCGGGTCGGTCAGGCCCACGGGCTTCATGGGTCCGAAGCGCAGCGTCTCGGGCCCACGTTCGGCCATCACCTCGATCGGCAGGCAGCCCTCGAAATAGGGCGTGTCGCGCTCCCAGTCCTTGAACTCGGTCTTTTCGGCTTCGAGCAGCGCCTGAACGAACGCCTGGTACTCGGCCTCGTCGAGCGGGCAGTTGATGTAGTCGGCGCCCGCGCCGCCGGGTCCTGCCTTGTCGTAGCGCGACTGGAACCAGGCCTTCGAGAAATCGATCGAGTCCTTGTAGACGATCGGCGCGATGGCATCGAAAAAGGCAAGCTCCTGCTCGCCGCCGAGCTTCCGGACCGCCTCGGCCAGCCCGGACGAGGTCAGCGGGCCGGTCGCGATGATGACAGAATCCGAGCTTTCCGGCGGCAGGTCGTCGAGCTCGCGGCGTATGACGGAGATCAACGGGTTGCGCTCGATCTCCGCTGTGACGGTCGCCGAAAAAGCCTCGCGATCGACCGCGAGCGCCCCGCCGGCCGGCAGCTTGTGAGCGTCCGCGGCCCGCATGATCAGCGAATCCAGGCGGCGCATCTCCTCGTGCAGCAGGCCGACAGCGTTGTTCTCGGCATCGTCGGAACGGAAGGAATTGGAACAGACCAGCTCGGCCAGCCCGTCGGTCTTGTGCGCGGGCGTCTCGCGTTCCGGGCGCATCTCGTAAAGTACGACCGGCACGAGTTGACGACTGAGCTGCCACGCGGCCTCGGAGCCCGCGAGCCCTCCGCCGACCACCAGGACGGGCGTGATCAGGGCGCCTTCGCGCGGGCCGGATGCAGATCCGAACATAGGGCCGATCATCGCGCTTGGGTCCTTCCTCTCGGCTTGTGTAATCTCATCCACCGCCGCGCCCGGGGGTGGCCGGCTGCGGGGAACCACGATCATGATTCTCGAAGCGGCGATCCTGACTGTCAAACCCGGCTTCGACGCCGAGTTCGAGAGCGCAATGCGCGATGCACAGTCTCTGATCGCGGAATCGCCGGGGTTTCGCGGACTCGAGGTGCGCCCGTGCGTTGAAACTCCCGGACGCTACCTGCTTCTCGTCTGGTGGACACGGCTCGCCGATCACACCCAAGGATTTCGCGGCTCGGCACGCTACCAGGAATGGAAGGCCAGGCTGCATCACTTCTACGAGCCCTTTCCGACGGTCGAGCACTACGGACCGCCGATCGCCGCCAGCGGCCGCGCACCGGCACCCTGACGCCTCAGGCCTCCAGCGAGGCGGCCGCGGCCTGTGCCGTGTCGACGCGTGCTTCGGCCTCGCCTCCAGCGAACTCCGGCATGACGGCCTCGAGCGGCAGCGTGAGCGCCTCTTGAGGGCGGGCGATTCCCTTGAGCTGGAACCGGCCCAGCGAGACGGTCGGCTCCTCGCACAGTGCGGCAAAATCCGCGGACAACACCAGCGGCGGCGTGCGCTCCTTGGTCAGTTCCTCGAGACGGGTGACCAGATTGACCGCCGGGCCGATCACGGTGAAGTCGAGCCGGCTCGATGCCCCGACGTTGCCGTACATCACGTCGCCGATGTGGAGGGCGATCCCGCATCGTATGGGCATCTTGTTTTCCAGCACGGCAACCCGGTCGTGCCTGGCCATGGAGTGCAGAGCATCGCGCGCGGCATTGAGCGCCTGCCTCGCCGCCCGGGCCGCCCCGCCGCCTTCCGGCTCGATCGGGAAGATGGCCAGCACCGCGTCGCCGATGAACTTCAGAACCTCGCCGCCATGCCCCTCGATGGGCCGCACCACGATCTCGAAATAATCGTTCAGGAGCTGGATCACCTCGGCCAGCGACAACTCCTCGGAGAGTTCGGTGAAATTGCGCAGGTCGCAGAACCACAGGACGGCGTTGATCACTTCGCCGTCGCCGCGCTTGATCAATCCCGAGAGAATCCGGCTGCCCGTATTGGGCCCGACGTAGGTGTCGAGCAGGGTGCGCGCCGTCTGCCGCATGACGTGCAGTTCAAGGACTGCGCTCAGGGTCGGCAGGACCGCCTCGATCATGGCGATGTCGAGGTCGGAAAAGCCGCCAGGTCGTCGGGTTGCGAAGGATGGCGCAACCGGCCGGTTGTCGCCGGACGGCATAAGGGTGATGTAATAGTCCGTTGCGCCGCGTTCTTTCAGCTCCCGAATGATCGGGAAATCGAGCGGACAGTCGGGATCTTCGAGCTTGCGGCGGATCGGCCCGCTGCCTTCGTGGATCGCCCGGATCGGGCTGTCGAGGTAGGCGCCGGTGTACTCGGTGCCGTGAACACGCCCGATCTCGGTGGCGCCGCCGGCCTCGGCGTCCCAAGAGATGGTACGGGCAAGGAGATCCGGATGGAGCTGGCGAACCGAGAAGCTGACCCGCCACAGCGGAAGGCCGACCTCGATCATGCGCCGCGCGAATTCGCCGACCAGCAGCGTCAGGCGCCGGTAGCGCAAATGGTCGGCGATCAGCCAGTCGACCACCGGCACCACGCGCTGGCGCGCGTCCTGACGCAGGGCGGCCCGGCTCACCGCACTTTCCTGGGAATCTTCGGTGCGGGTCACGGGGTGGGGAACCTTCCGTCTGACGGGCTGTAGAGACGGCGGGATGGATTACCCGGCCAAGTGGAATTTGTTACGGTGATGTGGATGATCATAACAGCATTTCAAGCCGCCCCGTCACGGCGGACGGCTGCGCGACTGGTCGCCGGCACGTTGCTCTTGGCGCTCGTCGCGGCCTGCGGCAGCAACCGGGTCGAGCGCTGCCGTCCCGACAGCCTGACTGGGACCTGGCGGACCACCTGGGCACCTGAGGAAAGCTGGACCTTTGCGCCGGACGGGACCCTGACCTGTTCCGGACCCTGCAACTACGGCAGCGGCATCGGCGTTCCGCGCGCCTGGGCCTACGACCCGAGCGCGAACGCCTTCGGGGGGCCGATCAGCCATCTCAAATTGAGCTTCTCGGGCTACGTCTTCGAGGGGGTCACGGAGGCCTATCGCTGCGAGATCGACCGCCAGGGCCAGCGGCTGCTGCTGACGCAACTCGGCCAGGACCCGCTGCGCCTGGTCCGCGAATAGTCTGCGTCCCCCGGCGGTCAGGCCCGCTTGCGGCCCGGCCGCGGCAGGCGACCGCGCAGGTAGGGGGCTAGGAAACGGGCGGTGTGGCTCTCCGGCACTTGCGCGATGTCCTCGGGCGTGCCGGTGGCGACGATCCGTCCGCCCTTGTCGCCCCCCTCGGGCCCCATGTCGATGATCCAGTCTGCCGTCTTGATGACCTCCAGGTTGTGCTCGATGACGATGACCGTGTTGCCCTGGTCGACCAGGGCGTGGAGAACCTCGAGCAGTTTCTTAACGTCGTCGAAGTGCAGGCCGGTGGTCGGTTCGTCCAGAATGTAGAGGGTCTTGCCGGTCGATCGGCGCGACAGTTCCTTGGCCAGCTTGATGCGCTGAGCTTCGCCGCCGGACAGGGTGGTGGCCGGCTGCCCGATCTGGACGTATCCCAGGCCGACCCTTTGCAGCGTATCGAGCTTGACCCTGATCGCAGGAACCGCCTTGAAGAACTCCAGGCCCTCGTCGACGGTCATGTCGAGCACGTCGGCGATGGAGCGGCCCTTGAACTGGATCTCCAGAGTTTCCCGGTTGTAGCGCTTGCCCTTGCAGACGTCGCACTGCACGTAGACGTCGGGCAGGAAGTGCATCTCGATCTTGATGACGCCGTCGCCCTGGC
>CAZDBC010000234.1:0-5846 GCA_964503295.1 uncultured Kiloniellaceae bacterium
GTCCCCGGCCGTGCGACAACGACGCTTGCCGAACGGCAGCGGGCGGGTTAGTCGGATCGGCGGCGAGGCACGCCATTCGAGGAGCAGTCGACGCCATGACCTTGCGCAGCGGCCGGGAGTTCCTGAGCATTCCCGGCCCGACTACGGTGCCCGACGAGGTGCTGGCGGCCATGCACCGGCCCGCCATCGACATCTATTCGGGCAGCCTGATCGACATCACCACGAGCTGCCTGGAGGACCTGCGCGGCATCTTCGGCACCGCGGGGTCGACCTACATCTATGCGGCCAACGGTCACGGCGCCTGGGAAGCGGCGCTGACCAACGTGCTGTCGCGCGGCGAGCGCATCCTGGTGCTGGAAAGCGGCCGCTTCGCGGTCGGCTGGGGCGAGATGGCCGCGATGCTGGGCGTCGAGGTCGAGCGCCTGCCGGGCGACTGGCGCCGGGCGGTCGATCCGGCAGCGCTCGAGCAGCGCCTGCGCGAGGACCGCAACCGGACCATCAAGGCGGTGCTGGTGGTGCAGGTCGACACCGCCTCGGGCGTCGTCAACGACATCGCCGCGCTGCGCCGGGCGATGGACGCGGCCAGGCATCCGGCGCTGCTGATGGTCGACACCATCGCCTCGCTCGGCACCATGCCGTTCGAGATGGACGGCTGGGGCATCGACGTGGCCGTGACCGGCTCGCAGAAGGGACTGATGACGCCGCCGGGCCTCGGCTTCGTCGCCGCAGGCGAAAGGGCACTTGCCGCACACCGCGAGGCCGGGCTGCGCACGCTCTACTGGGACTGGACCGCGCGCGACGGCCCCCAACACTATCAGAAATACTGCGGTACGCCGCCCGAGCACCTGCTGTTCGGCCTGCGCAAGGCGCTCGACCTGCTGCTCGAGGAGGGCCTCGAGAACGTGTTCCGGCGCCATCGCCTGCTCGCCGAAGCCGTACGCCGCGCGGTCGACGTCTGGCGAGAAGGCGGCACGCTCGACTTCAACATCGAAGAGCCGGCGCAGCGGGCCGATTCGGTGACCACGGTCCTGGTCGCGGAGCGGGATCAGGCCCGCAGGCTGCTCGACTATTGCCGCGAGCGCTGTGGCGTCGTACTGGGTATCGGAATCGGTGACCTCGACGGCCGCGCGTTGCGCATCGCGCACATGGGCCACGTAAACGCACCCATGGTGCTGGGGACGCTCGGCGTGCTGGAGGCTGCATTGGTCGCGCTCGCCATACCGCACGGCCGCGGCGGCGTACAGGCAGCGATCGAGTGGCTCGGCCGCGCGGTGCCGGCCTGACCGGCACCACTCGGCCAGGCGCCGCCGGAGCGGCGTCCCGGCGCTACATGCTCGGCGAAACGCCTTGCTTGATCATGTCGAGCTTGGCGTCGTGCGCCCGGGCACGGGCCACCGCCTTCATCTGCTCGGCCCATTCCTCCGCGGACAGGCCCCACTTTGAACATTCGGCGGAATCGGCCTGCTCCGGCGAGGTCTTCGCCAGGTGAGCATCGCTCGCGTTCAAGTAGGCGTGCTTGGCGAAGGAGCCCTCAGGGAACATATCCCCCGCCATCTGGTCGGGATTGTCGCTGATCTGGCGTTCGACTTCGGCCAGGGTGACTTTCTCAGCCATTGTTGTTCTCCCTTGCTTCCTTGCATCCTGTGGCCGGACCATTTGACGATGTACGGGCCGGTTCCGGCTTGACTTATGTCAAGATGCCCGTGACCGGATGCCGGGCCGACCGCTTGGGGGCCCGCCGGACACTCTTTCTCATCAATTAACGCCGCAGAGGCGAAATGGTTCAGCGCGGCGGGCGTCGACCAGCGCGCGACATCGAACGCGAATGCCAGCGCGGTCCGCGCCCGCCCTGCCGCGCCACCAGGAAAACCTCAGCGCCGGCCGGGCCGGCCAGCCCTGCAAGCAGCGCTGTCCCTTCCGCCCGCCAGCCGCTATCTTCCCGCCGACATCGGACAGCAGAACCGCCCGTCAATCGGAGAGCGACGCATGGCCAGCCCGAAAGCGCCGACCAAAAACGACCACATGATCGCAGCGGTGTTCCACGACACCGACGCCTTCCTGTCGGCGCTGGAGGCGCTGCTCAAGGCCGGCTTCGACCGGGCAGCGGTCAGCGTTCTGGCCGATCACGACGCGCTGAAGGACCATTTCGGCGTCGTCCCCGACGCGGAGACCCTGGCCGACCGGCAGGATACCCCGCGCGAGGACCTGGACACCCAGGGCGCCCTCAAGCATGCGATCGCCTTCATCGCGGAGTCGGTGGCGATCCTGGGCGAGATCGGCGCCGCGGGCGCGGCCTACGCGGTCGGCGGGCCGGTCGGGGTCGCGACCGGAACCTCCACGGTGGCCGAACACACGGTCAGCCAGATCATGTCCGACTACACCAACGACCAGTACCGCGCCCGCTTCGACCAGAGCGTGCGCGTCGGTGGCATCGTGTGCTGGGTCCACGCGCGCACGCGCGACGAGGCGAGACGGGCCGAAAAGATCCTCACCGAAACTGGCGGCGACCACGTCCACGAGGTCGCCTGGTAACCGCAGGGAGCCTGCCTCAGCGCGTGCCGGCAATTACCGCGGCGCGGCCGGCGGCCGGCCCGGCGATCTCCAGCAGGAACTTGCGCCGCACCGCCTCGACGAAGCCGGTGCGGTCGTCGGCCGCGATGACGAAGCTGCCGGGCCCGCCAACGATGCTGCGCCCGAAGGCTTCGGCCAGGTCGTAGCTGACGGGCGGGCCACTGCAGGAGAAGCAGTAGACGGCCAGGCCGTTGATGGTGATGCCGGCGGCCAGCGCCTCGGCCCGGGCGAGCGCGACCGGAACGCCGCCGAAGCTGTTGGCGCTGTCGCCGGAGAAGTCGATGACCCGGCGCGTACCCTCGAAGTCGTTGCCCTCGATCAGGGCATGCGCGGCGGCCAGCGCCGAGCCGATGGCGTTCATGCCGGACGCGCGCCGGTCGGTCGCGAACACCGCCTCGGCGAAGGCGTCAGCGCTTTCAGGCCCGTCGATCACCATCCATGGCACGATGACCTCCTGGGAGCCGGCGTCGGCCCACTCGACGTAGGCGACCGCGATACGCTGCAGCAGGCCGCTGCGGATCGCGGAGAGCACCTCGGGATGGGTGATGGCATCGGCGTAACCCTGCCGCTGGAAGCGGATCTCGGCCGCATCGATCGAGCGCGAAGCGTCGGCGAGCAGCACCAACTCGAGATCGACCGGCTCCTGCGCCAGGGCGTGCCCGCCCGGCCACAGCCCCGCCAGCAGGCCGAGGGCTGCCACGAGGCGGAACAGCGGACCGCGGTTCATTCCTTGGCGTCTCCAGCAGAGCTGCATGGCTGACGTGCGACAGCTTTTCATGCCCGGCAGCGTCCGACAGGGCGAAAGCGGTGCAGGTGTTATGCGGGCTCGGCGAGCAGCGTCTCGAGCTCCGCCTGCCGGCGGCCGACCAGGGCGCGCAGCCTGCGGGTGTTGTCAGCGACGGCGCCGGCGGGCGGCACGACCCGCGCCAGCCCCTCGGCGACCGCCGCCTGCGCGACCGCTTCGGCGACGTCAGGATAGAGTTCGGGGTCGAGCGGAGAAGGCAATATGTTGTCCGCCGCGAGCGCCTGACCCGGCACGGCCGCCGCGATCGCGTACGCCGCGGCGAGGCACATACCGAGACTGACACGGCGCGCCTTGCAGTCGAGTGCCCCGCGCATCAGCGCGGGGAAGGCGAGGACGTTGTTGCAGTGGTTCGGGTAGTCGAACCGGCCGCTGGCCACGACGGCGGCCCCGGCCGCGCGCGCGGCGTCGGGCAGAATCTCGGGATCCGGATTGGCCAGGCCGAAGACGATCGGGTCGGCCGCCATGGTGCGCACCATCGCCTGGTCGACCAGGCCGCCGACCGACAGGCCGATGAAGACGTTGGCGCCCCGCATGGCCTCGGCGAGACCGCCGCGCAGCCGATCGGCATTGGTGCGCGCGGCGATGGCGCGCCAGTGCGGATGGTCGAGCGCCGCGTCGGGATGCAGGATGCCCGGACGGTCGACCGCGACGATGTCGCCGACGCCGAGCGCCTCCAGCATGGCGACGGTGGCGCTGCCGGCCGCACCGACGCCGTTGACCACCACCCGCACCTCGCCCGGCGCCCGGCCGGCAACCTTCAAGGCATTGATCAGGCCCGCGATGATGACCGTCGCCGTCCCGTACTGGTCGTCGTGCAGTATCGGCACCGACAGCCGCTCCTCCAGCGCTGCCATGACGCCGAAGCAGGCGGGCGCCGCCACGTCCTCCAGGTTGAAGCCGCCGAAGCTCGGCTCCAGGGCGGCGACGATGTCGACGAGCCGCTCGCTGCGGTCGACCTCCAGGCACAGCGGCATGCAGTCAACGCCGGCGAGCATCTTGAACATGACCGCCTTGCCCTCCATCACCGGCATGCCCGCGCGCGCGCCGATGTCGCCGTAGCCGAGCACGGCGGTGCCGTCCGTGACCAGGGCGATCAGGTTGTCCTTGGCGGTCTGCTCGACCAGTTCCTCGGGACGCTCGACGAGGCGGCGCACGACATGGCCGACGCCCGGCGTAAAGGCGACGGCGATGTCGCGCAGTTCTCGCACCACGACCTTCGGCAGGATCTCGATCTTGCCGTGGCCGTGGTAGACGTTCCGGGCAAGAGTCAGCGCCTCCTCGGGTGTGACCGGATCGATCGCCATCGCCGCCGGCTCCGGACCGGCCTACTTCGAGACCAGGCGCAAGACGGTGTTGCGCGCCGCGTCGAAGCCTTCGCGCACCAGGATCTCGTAGAGCGCGATCTGCCCGAGCTGCGACCAGACGTAGTTCTTGAGCTGGTTGAGCGGGCGCGCGTCACCCGGCTTTATGCCGAGGTCGTCCTTCGCGATCTGCTGCAGCAGCGGCCAAGTGTAGAGATGCGCCGCGCCCATGGTGTAGGGCCAGTTCATGTCGGCCAGATGAGTCACCCACTGCTCGGCCGGCACGGGCGCCAGCACCATGTCCCCGTTCTTGCGCTCGAGCAGTCCGTAGTCGACGGGGTCGACCTGGGCCATGACCGCCGCGGCCTTGATGAAGTGCGCGACCCGCTCCAGCCCGTGCCAGCTCGCGACCACGTCACGCCCGTCCATCGAGGCGTCGAGGAAGGCGAGCTGGTGTGCCGCCGCCATGGCCAGGACGATGCGGGAGTCGTAGCGCCGGTGCATCAGCTCGGCGGTCACGTAGATGCAGTGCGCGTGCCAGGTGTCGTCGTAGACGGTGCGCGGCTCCTCCAGCCAGGAGCCGTCGTCGAGCCATTGGTAGAGCCAGACCTTGGGGTACTCGTGGACGAGCAGCGCGGCGACCGGAAGGTCGCGGTTGATCGGAATGCCGTACATTTGCTTGTAGTTGGCGGTGTAGGCCTCGGCCATGCGGATGTTGTAGGCGACGGTCACCGCCAGACCGCCGGGATGGGCGTTGTAGAAGTCGTTGTGGCTCGACGGCGCCGTCAGATAGGTCTGCGGCTCCATGTGCCCGCGCGGCCAGACGTAGTCCGGGTCGTCCTCGGCATTGAAGAAGCCGAGCTTGACCATTTCGTCGAACAGCTTACGGCGGTCGTCGTCGCTCTTGTACATCTCCAGAAAGCCGACCTTGGGCGCCACGATGCACTCGGTCATGAGCCGGCGATAGCCCGGATCCTCGAGCCCGGCCGCGGTCTGGAGCAGCTCGTTGTAGGTGCCCATGACCAGGCGCGACGCCCTGGCCATGTCCTCCGGCGTCATGGCCACGACCTCCTCGAGCTTGCGCGTCGGTGCGAGGTCGAGATCCTTCGAGAAGTGCGAGTATTCGAACTTGCCCGGTAGCGGGCCGTTGATGCCTGCCGGTCCGTGCT
>CAZDBC010000235.1:0-1418 GCA_964503295.1 uncultured Kiloniellaceae bacterium
AACATCCGCGACACCTTCCGGGTGCTGCTGCAGATGGCCGTCGTCCTGACCTTCGGCGCGGCCTGCCCCATCGTGAAGGTGGGCCGCATGGCCGGCCAGTTCGCCAAGCCGCGCTCGGCGCCGACCGAGAAGATCGGCGATCTCGAGCTGCCCAGCTACCGGGGCGATATCGTCAACGGCATCAGCTTCGAGGCGGATGCGCGGGCACCGGACCCCGAGCGCCTGCTGAAGGCCTACTACCAGGCGGCCTCGACCCTCAACCTGCTGCGCGCCTTCGCCCAGGGCGGTTTCGCCGACCTGCACAAGGTGCACCAGTGGAACCTGGAGTTCGTCTCGGGCAGCCCACAAGGCGAGAAGTACGATGCCCTGGCCCGGCGCATCGACGAGACCCTCGGCTTCATGGAGGCCTGCGGCCTGACCCCCGACGAGGTGCCGCAGCTGCGCGAGACCGACTTCTACACCTCGCACGAGGCGCTGCTGCTCAACTACGAGCAGGCCCTGACCCGCGTCGACAGCCTGACCGGCCAGTGGTACGACTGTTCGGCCCATTTCCTCTGGGTCGGCGACCGGACGCGCGATCTCGACGAAGCCCATATCGAGTTCTTGCGCGGCATCAACAATCCGATCGGCCTCAAGTGCGGCCCCAGCCTGGAACCCGACAATCTTCTGCGCCTGATCGATGTGCTCGACCCCAAGAACGAGCCTGGGCGCCTCACCCTGATCGTGCGCATGGGCCACGAGAGGGTCAGCGACAAGCTGCCGCCGCTGCTGCGCGCGGTGCAGCGCGAGGGGCGCAAGGTGGTCTGGTCCTGCGACCCGATGCACGGCAACACCATCAAGTCGTCGAGCGGTTACAAGACCCGTCCCTTCGACCGCATTCTGGCCGAAGTGCGCGGCTTTTTCGCCGTGCACCGCGCCGAGGGCAGCTACGCCGGCGGCGTGCACTTCGAGATGACGGGTCAGGACGTGACCGAGTGCATCGGGGGTGCGCAAATGATCAGCGACGACACGCTGGGCGACCGCTACCACACCCATTGCGACCCGCGACTCAACGCCAACCAGGCGCTCGAACTGGCCTTTCTGATCGCCGATGCCCTGAAGGACGAGCGTCTGGCACGGCGCGACGACCAGCGTCGCCTCGCCGCGGCCGGCTGACAGCGTCGGCTGGCTGGCGTAAGCTGCCGGCCGCGTTGAGGAGGGCGACATGCCTGACGAATCGAGGCGTCCGGCCAAGGGGCCGGTTGCGGGCTGGCCGGTCTCCGAGCACGAGATCGCCGCCTGGAGCGATCAGTACTTTCTGCGCACCCGGCAGATCGTCCGCCGTTTCGGCGATCTCCAGGTCACTTATGCCATTTTCCTGCGCCGGCCGGTGATCTCGGCGCCGCGTCTGGCGATCGAGTGGCTGCAAAGCATGGCGT
>CAZDBC010000235.1:1428-5820 GCA_964503295.1 uncultured Kiloniellaceae bacterium
CGATCTGCGCTACGAGGAAAGCAAGTGGGTCGGCGCCGGCGAGCCGATTCTCTACATCACCGGATCGCTCGAGCAACTGGTTGATCTGGAGACGCTGTTGCTTCAGAAGCTGGGGCCGGCCTGCGTCGCCGCCTACAACGCCTACACCATGTGCGCCGACCTGCCGAAGGTCGCGTTCCTGGCCATGGACGCCCGCCACTGCGCGGGCACGGAAATGGCCGAGATCATGGCCTATGCCGCCTCGGTCGGCTCGTCCCGGGCCCGGCGCAAGGTCGGTGCGGTCGGTTTCATCGGCAACGCGACCAGCGCGACCGCCCACTACTTCGGGCTGGAAAAAGGCAAGGGTACCATGCCGCACGCGCTGATCGGCTACGCCGGCTCGACCCTGCGCGCCGCCGAGATGTACGCCGAGAGCTTTCCCGACGAACCCATGACCGTGCTGGTGGACTATTTCGGGCGCGAGATCACGGACTCCCTGACCGTTTGCCGCCGCTTTCCGGAAATGGCCAGCGCGGGGCGGCTTTCGATGCGGATCGATACCCCGGGCAGTCGTTTCATCGAATCGCTCGACCCGCCGGCCTCCTATGCCGTGCTGGAACGCCATGCGCCGGAAGCGATCCGCGGCTATCGCACGCAAGAGGAGTTGCGCTATCTGGTCGGATCGGGCGTCTCGGCAGCGGCGATCTGGCGCCTGCGCGAGGCGCTCGATGCCGAGGGGTTCGACAAGGTGAAGATCGTCGCCTCCTCGGGCTTCGGGCCCGCCAAGTGCAAGCTCATGTCCGAGGCCAGGGCCCCCATTGACGTGGTCGGCACCGGTAGCTACCTCCCAAGTATCTGGTCGGAGACCTATGCCACGGCCGACATCGTCGAATACGACGGGGTGCCGCGAGTGAAGGCCGGGCGCGAGTTCCTGCTGCGCCGGCC
Source organism: uncultured Kiloniellaceae bacterium (assembly GCA_964503295.1). GTDB lineage: Bacteria > Pseudomonadota > Alphaproteobacteria > Kiloniellales > Kiloniellaceae > CAZDBC01. The sequence goes on from CAZDBC010000235.1 coordinate 2,353, forward strand.
GCCAGGCGCCTGAGGCGGGCACGAGCAAAGCCGCGAATGCACGAAATGAGCGAACCCTTCGTCAGCGATACCACGGTCGACGAGTTGATCGAGAACTTCGAGTTCCTCGACGATTGGGAGGACCGCTTTCGCTACATCATCGATCTCGGCCGCAAGCTGCCGCCGCTCGATCCCGACGACAAGACGCCGGAGACCAAGGTGGAGGGCTGTACCAGCCAGGTGTGGATCGTCAGCCGGCTCGAGCCGGGGGACCCGCCACGGATGCTGTTCTGCGCCGAAAGCGATGCTCATATCGTCAAGGGACTGATCGCGATCCTGATGATGATCTACTCGGGCAAGACGCCTGAAGAGATCCTGGAGATCGACTACCGCGACATCATCGGACGCATCGGCTTCGAGCAGCACCTCAGCCCGAACCGGGCGAACGGCCTCTATGCCATGATCGAACGGATCCGCCAGCTGGCCGGGCGCGAGGCCGCGGTTTCCACCGCGTCGGCCTAGAGGGACAGACGCCGCGACGGCATTGTCGGCGCGCCACGGGACAAACAGCCAATGACCGACCGTCTCAGCATCGCCCTCGCCCAGATCAACCCGACCGTGGGCGACATAGCGGGCAATCTGGCGCTGATTCGCGCGGCGCGTGCCGAGGCGGCATCGGCGGGCGCCGACCTCGTGGTCTGTACCGAGCTTTGTGTCACCGGCTATCCGCCGGAAGATCTGATCCTGAAACCGGCCTTCCTGCACGATGCGCTCTCGACGGTCGACGAGCTGATTGCCGACACCGCGGACGGCGGTCCCGGCCTTCTGATCGGTGCGCCCTGGCTCGACGACGCGCTGCGCAAGGCGAATGGCGCGTTCAACCCCTTCACCAGCATGCTGGCAAGCGATGGTCACAGCGCGGTCTACAACGCAGCCCTCCTGATCGACGGCGGCGCGCTGTGCGGCTGGCGCGGCAAGTACGAGCTGTGCAACTACTCGGTGTTCGACGAGAAGCGCGTGTTCAAGCAGGGCGCGCTGCCCGGGCCGATGAACTTCCGCGGCGTGCGCCTGGGTGCGGTCATCTGTGAGGATCTATGGCACCCGGACGTCACCGAGTGTCTGGTCGAGTCGGGCGCCGAGATCCTGATTACCATCAACGGCTCGCACTTCGATGCCGACAAGCCGGAGCGGCGCATCGCGACCGCCGTGCGCCGCGTACGCGAAACGGGTTTGCCGCTCATCTACGTCAACCAGGTGGGCGGCCAGGACGACATCGTCTTCGATGGCGATTCCTTTGTGCTCAATGCCGACTGCGGCCTGAAGGCCAAGCTGCCGACCTTCGAGCCCGCGCTCGCCGTGACCGGTTGGCAACGCGGCGACGACGACCTCTGGCGCTGCACGGCGGGCGAGTGCGTACCGCCGGCCGAGGGACTCGAGGGCGTCTACGGTGCGCTTATGCTGGGCCTGCGCGATTACATTCGGAAGAACGGCTTTCCCGGTGTCATCCTCGGTTTGTCGGGCGGGATCGACTCGGCCCTTTCGGCGGCGGTGGCGGTCGACGCGCTCGGTCCCGAGGGCGTCCACTGCGTCATGATGCCCTCCCCCTACACGGCGCCCGAGAGCCTGGAGGACGCTGCGGAGGTCGCCCGACTGCTCGGCCTGAAGCTGGACGAAATCCCCATCATGCCTGGGATGCAGGCCTTCGACCGCATGCTCGAACCGCATTTCAACGGTCTGTCGGCCGACATCACCGAGGAGAACATCCAGGCGCGCTTGCGTGGCATGGTGCTGATGGCGTTGTCCAACAAGTTCGGCAAGATGGTGTTGTCGACCGGCAACAAGTCGGAACTGGCCGTCGGCTACGCGACGCTCTACGGCGACATGTGCGGCGGCTACAACGTCCTGAAGGACGTCTACAAGACCAAGGTGTTCCAGCTTGCCGCTTGGCGCAATCAGGTGCTGCCGCGCGGCGCCAGAGGGCCGGCCGGGCGGGTCATTCCCGAGCGGGTCATCACCAAGCCGCCGAGCGCCGAGTTGAAGCCGGAGCAGACCGATCAGGACAGCCTGCCGCCCTACGAGGAACTCGATGATATCCTGGAATGCCTGGTCGAGCGGGAGTCGCCGGTCGCCGACGTCGTAGCGCGCGGCCACGAGCCGGAAACAGTGGCCAAGGTCTGGCGCATGCTCGACAATGCCGAGTACAAGCGCCGCCAGGCCGCGCCCGGCGTGCGCGTGACGATCCGCGATTTCGCGCGCGACCGGCGCTATCCCATCACCAATGCCTTCAAGGGCCCGCTGTAGGCGCCTATGACCGCGCGGGTCCGCTTCGCGCCGAGCCCGACCGGCCGGCTTCATGTCGGCAACGCGCGCGTCGCCCTGCTCAACTGGTTGCTCGGGCGCAAGCTCGGCGGGCGTTTTCTGCTGCGCCTCGACGACACCGATACGGAGCGCTCGCGCACGGACTATGCGCGCGCCATAGAGGAAGATCTGCGCTGGCTCGGCCTCGGGTGGGACGAGTTTGCCGCTCAGTCGGCGCGGCTCGAGCACTATGCGGCCGCTGCGGAGCGCCTGAAGGCCGCCGGACGGCTCTATCCCTGCTACGAGAGCCCCGAGGAGCTCGCCCTGAAGCGCAAGCTTGCATTGAAGGCGGGCCGGCCGCCGATCTACGACCGGGCCGCGCTGGAGTTGAGTCCCGACGATCATGCCGCCCTGGAGCGCGAAGGCCGTGAGCCGCACTGGCGGTTTCGGCTGGAGCATGCGCCGATCGCCTGGGACGATCTGGTGCGCGGCGCGGTCGCCTTCGAGGGCGAGAACCTGAGCGATCCGGTCCTCGTGCGTGCCGACGGACTGCCGCTCTATACCCTGTCGTCTGTGGTCGACGACCTCGAACTCGGCGTGACTCATGTTCTGCGCGGCGAGGACCATGTCGCCAATACCGCGGTCCAGATCCAGCTCATCGAAGCTCTGGGCGGTCAGGTGCCGGCGTTCGCGCACCTGCCTCTGATCGCCGATGCGGCGGGGCAGGGCCTGTCCAAGCGGATCGGAAGTCTCAGCCTTGCCGAGCTGCGCGGCCGGGGCATAGAGGCCATGGCGCTCAACTCGTACCTGGCCAAACTCGGTACGCCCGACCCGATCGAGCCGCGCCTTACCCTCGACGAGCTGGTCGCCGAGTTCGACCTGTCGCGCTTCGGCCGCGCCACCCCGAAGTTCGATCCGGACCAGCTCGCCCAGCTCAACGCTCGGTTGATCCACGAACTTCCCTACGACGCCGTGGCCGGACGCCTCGACCCCGGCATCGACGCCGCGCTCTGGTCGGTGCTGCGGCCCAACCTGACCCGGGTCGACGAGGCGGTCGACTGGGCCCGCGTCTGCCGCGGCGAACTGGCACCGCGCATCGAGGATCCCGAGTTCACCCGGCAGGCGGCGGCTCTCCTGCCGGCGCCGCCCTGGGACGAGGCGACCTGGGGCGCCTGGACCGCGGCGCTCAAG
>CAZDBC010000236.1:0-5800 GCA_964503295.1 uncultured Kiloniellaceae bacterium
TCATGGCCGCCGACATCCTGGTCATCGGCACGCCGATCTGGCTGGGCGAGGAAAGCTCGGTATGTCGTCGGGTGATCGAGCGGCTTTACGGCGAGTCCGGCAAGCTGAACGAAAAGGGTCAGTACGTCTACTACGGCCGGGTCGGCGGTTGCATCGTCACGGGCAACGAAGACGGCGTGAAGCATTGCGCCATGACCGTGCTCTACGCCCTGCAGCATGTCGGCTACAGCATTCCGCCGCAAGCCGACGCGGGCTGGATCGGAGAGGCGGGCCCGGGGCCATCCTATGCCGATGCGGAGTCCGGAGGTCCGCAGAACGACTTCACCCAGCGTAACACGACCTTCATGACCTGGAACCTCATGCACTTGGCGCGTCTGCTGCACGAGGCGGGCGGCATCTCCGCGCACGGCAATGTCAGGGAGCAGTGGGAGGCGGGCTGCCGGTTCGATCACCCCAACCCGGATTACCGGTGAGGCCGGTATCTGGCTTGGCAGTGGGGTAGACGAAAAGAGGTCGGAACATGGATGAAGAGAGCGGATTCGACCTGCGCGATGGGCAGCTGCGGCTGTTGCAGGAGTTGATTTACGCCCGCGGTCCCGCCGGTCAGGAAGGCGAGGTCGCCGACATCTGCCGGCGCGAGCTGGAGGGCATCTGCGACGAGGTCTGGACCGACGCGACCGGGAACGTGATTTCGCTCATCCGCGCGGCGACACCGGAACCGGAAGCGGGCGCGGTTCGAGTGATGGCCCATATGGACGAGATCGCCCTGATCGTCAAAAGGGTGTACGGCGAAGGTCAGCTCCGGGTCATCAAGCTCGGCGGGCTCCGACCCATGAGCTTCGGCCAATGCCCGGTGGAGATCCTCGGCGACGACGGCGTCGTTCCGGGAGTCATGTCGATCGGTTCCCTGCACGTGACGAAGGAAACGGCGAACCTCAGCCAGAGAAGCGGCGACGAGCTCGACTGGGAAGACATGTTCATCACCACCCGCCTGTCCAATCAGCAGCTTTCCGAACGCGGTGTGCACGCGGGAAGCCGCGTGGTGGTCGGCCCCTATGTGCGCCGGCTGTTCGAGTTCGAGGATTGCATCGCAGGCCATTTCATGGACGACCGGGCGCTCATTCTGGTCGGACTCGAGGCGATGCGCGCCCTTGCGAGCCGAAGGGATGTGCTGACACGCGACATCTATTTCGTATGCACGGTGAAGGAAGAGGTAACTAATTCCGGTGCCCTCTACGCAGCCAAGGCATTGCCGGGAGACGATGTCATTGCGCTCGAAGTCGGGCCCGTCGCCGCAGAGTACGACACCCATCTTTGCGAGCACCCGATCGTGCTCTATGGCGACAAGAAGGGTTTCTATTCGAAGGGCCTGTGCGACCGGCTGAAATGTGCCGCCGAGGCCGAAGGCCTGGTTCCGCAGTTGGCCCTGTTCGAAAATTTCGCCTCCGATGCGAGCGCAATCCTCTCCCAGGGCGATGCCTGCCGTGCCGCGGCGCTTTGCATCCCGACCCAGAACACGCACGGCTTCGAGATCATCCATCGCGGCGCGATCAACGCCGCGGCGGGTACCTTGCAGCGGCATCTTCTCGCCGAGTGCACAACCCATCCTCCTGGTGCAAAGCCGTTCCAGTAGCGGTCCGGCCGGGGCGATCCGGCAGTACGCCTCGTCGGTGGTCGGCCAAGGGCAGGACTGTTCGGTGGTACAGCGAGCCGCCTCGTAACAGCAATATCGGGAGCTCTCATGGTAAGGCGCTATTTTTTTGGCGTGTCCTTGGCAATCGTTCTGGGCCTGCTCGCAGTGGCGCCGGTCTGGCCGCCGATTCTCTGGTCGCTGGTGGTTCTCGGCCCGCTTATCGCCTTGGGATTACATGACGCCTTGCAGACGAAGCACACCGTGCTGCGGAACTTTCCCGTGATCGGACACGGACGCTACTGTCTCGAGAACATACGGCCGGAAACCCAGCAGTATTTCATAGAGACCAATATCGATGCCCATCCGATCGAGCGCGAAATGCGCGCCATCGTTTACCAGCGTGCCAAGGGCGAGCTCGAAACGAAGCCCCTGGGGACCGAGCGCGATGTCTATCGCGTGGGCTACGAATGGGCCTCCCATGCCCTCACCGATGTCGCCCGCCTCGACGAGGCGCCCCGCGTCGTCGTCGGCAGTGAACAGTGTACCAGACCCTATTCGGCCTCGCTGCTGAACATCAGCGCCATGAGCTATGGCGCCCTTTCTCCCGCGGCCTTGCGGGCGCTGAACCGCGCGGCGAAGAAGGGCAACTTCGCCCACAACACCGGCGAAGGCGGCATCGCGCCCTATCACCTGGAAGCCGGTGCCGACCTGATCTGGCAGATCGGCACCGGCTATTTCGGATGCCGGACGAAAGACGGCGATTTCGATTCCGGCATGTTCGAGGAGGCGGCCGCGCGCGACGAGGTCCGGATGATCGAGCTCAAGCTCTCCCAGGGTGCCAAGCCCGGGCATGGCGGCGTGCTGCCGGGATGCAAGGTCGACCAGGAATTGGCGGCAATCCGCAACGTACCCGTCGGGGAGGATGTGATCAGCCCGCCGCGGCATCGGACGTTCGCGACCCCGCGGGAGATGCTGGAGTTCATCGCGCGCCTGCGCGGGCTGGCGGGCGGCAAGCCGGTGGGGATCAAGTTGTCCGTCGGGCGCCGGGTCGAGTTTCTGTCGATCTGCAAGGCGATGCTGGAAACCGGCATTACGGTCGACTTCATTGCCGTGGATGGCGGCGAGGGCGGTACCGGCGCCGCGCCTTTGGAATTTTCCAATTCCCTGGGCATGCCGGCGCGCGACGCTTGGACGTTCGTCCACAATGCCCTGGTCGGGGTGGGCAAGCGGGACGAAATCCGCCTGATTGCCAGCGGCAAGATACTGACCGGGTTTCATATGGTTCGCGCCATGTCGCTGGGTGCGGACCTGTGCAGCAGCGCGCGCGGCATGATGTTGGCGCTCGGCTGCATTCAGTCCCTGCGCTGCAACAACAACACCTGCCCCACTGGCGTCACCACCCAGAATCCGGCCCTAACAAAGGGCTTGGTGGTGCCGGACAAGGCCGAGCGTGTGTTTCGCTTTCATCGGGGCACGCTCGGGAGCCTGCTCGATCTGATGTCCGCCATGGGGATTGCCAATACCCGGGAGATCACGCCGGATCTGATCTTCCGGCGCACCGGCGACATGTACGTAAAGACCTTCGCCGAACTGTACGATTTTCTGGCGCCGGGGCAGTTGCTCGACGATGAGAACCTGCCGGCCGACTGGGCCAACGCGTGGAAAAACGCCAGCGCCGCCGCGTTCGCGCCAACGGGCTCCGGAGCATGCTGAGCAAGAGCGCAAAGGGCGGCTCGAGCTAATAGGTCGCGGCCCCGCTCTGCGCACCTGGACAGGGCCATCGGTTACGGCGCGGCCGTGGCGATGCCGAAAGCGGCAGCGGCAGCGTCGAAGAAGCCGCCGGGAGCTGCCTCGCCAGCAGCGCGGAGCACGCGCCAAGCGAGGCGCGGGAATGGCGGTTTCCGGTGCCGTGCGCAGCGCGTAAGCTTGCCGCCATTCAGGCGGGCGCAGAAAAGAAGGAGGACGACATGGCGACCAGCGTGAAGGAGCTTCTCGAGGAGGCGAACGCGGCGGTGCCGCGCATCGCGCCGGCCGAGGCCCAGGCGATGATGACAGAGGAGAACGCCCTTCTGGTCGACGTGCGCGACGCACCCGAACTGGAGCACAGCGGCAAGGCGGCCGGCGCCCGGCACGTCTCGCGCGGCATGCTGGAGTTCCGCGCCGATCCGGACTCGCCCTTCCACGACGAGGCCTTTTCCAGGGAGCGGCCGGTCATCCTCTACTGCGCCTCGGGCGGGCGCTCGGCGCTGGCCGGCAAGGCGCTCAGGGATCTCGGCTTCGAGCGGGTCTACAACCTCGGCGCCTTCAAGGACTGGGTCGAGGGTGGCGGCGCGGTCGAACGGGCGATCGAGCCCGGCATGCCCGAGTGAGGCGGGCAAAAACCGGCCGCCGGCCCCGCCGGTCAGCCCTGCCGGCCGACGGATTTGTGGTGTATTCCTCAATATCCGCCACCGTCGCCGACGCAATCGAAGGCTAACCCGCTCCGGTGCAGGATCGATAGATGGTCGAGGGATGACGCAGCAGACGATGAGCGAGAACCGGACCAGGGTCTACGTGGTCAAGGCCTTCCGGGATGCCGAGGCGGACCTCTGGGTGGCGACCAGCGACGACGTGGCCGGTGTGGCGACCGAGGCGGACAGCGTGGATCGTTTGCTGAAGAAGCTCGAGGTCATGGTGCCAGAGCTCCTCGAGGCAAACGCGGACGAGCCGCTGCTGCTCGACCGCTATCCTGTCGTCGTCGAGATGGCGCTTCCGGTGAGGCCGACCGACCGGGCCGCCTGACGCCCGAATGGGCGATTACGCACCCGAGCCGACGCGGCTGCTTCGAGAGGCGGCCTGCCATCCGGTTCGCCGGGGCCGCGGCGACCACGAGATCTGGTACAGCCCGGTCAGCAAACGCAAGTTCGTCGTCGACGGCAAGATCAAGTCGCGCCATACGGCCAACGCGGTTCTGAAGCAGGCAGGCCTGGCGAAGCGGTTCTGATCGCCCGACGCGCCGGGACCTAGAGACCTCTCGCCGCCATGAGATGCGACTTGTAGCGCAGGTCGTAGTGCAAAAAGTGGTCGAGCAGTTCGTCCTTGACCTCGATCGCGATGTCGACCAGCGCATCGAGGTCCGTGCGCCGCGCGAGAAGGAAGCGCCGGACCCTTTCGTCGGTGCTCTGCAGGACCTTCTGGTGCTCGACGGCGTGGTCGTCCAGCCCCCGGAAGCCGTAGCGGTGCATGACCGCTTCCTCGTGATTGAAGTGGGCCCGGTGGCCCGCCACCATGTGCAGGAGCAGACTGTCGAGGCTCGGCTTGTCGATCGCCTCCGAGAGGATCGCCTCGGTCAGTCTGTTGGCCTCCTCGAACAGGCGCCGGTGTTCCATGTCGATCTCGGCCACGCCCATGGCGAAGGAGTCGCGCCAGGGCAGGATCTGCAGGCTGCGGTCGTGGGGCGTCATGCGTCCCCCGTCGCTCGGGTCCGTCGATCCTCGATGCTACCCACAGACGCGCCGAAGACTGCAACATAATTGTTCGTTAACAATTTGATCCGGATAGCGTATTAGCGGAATTTTCCGAGCGCTCCGGGCGCTCACCCGCTGGCGGGCGGGCGCGCGCCGCGCGCCGCGTCGAGGACGGTGCGGATCGCCTCGGCCAGCTCGCTCAGCCGATAGGGCTTGTGCAGCAGGTGGACGCCGTCGCCGGGGCGGCCGCTGTTCAAGACGGCATCATCGGTGTAGCCCGAGGTGAAGAGGACCGGCAGCGCGGGGCGCAGGGCTCTGGCTTTCTCGGCCAGTTGCCGGCCGTTCATGCCCCTCGGCATCACGACGTCGGTGAACAACAGGTCGAAGTCGTCAGACTGTTCGATCTTCTCGAGCGCGGCATGCCCGTCGGCCACCGCCACCACCCGGTAGCCGAGATTGCGCAGCTGATCTTCCGCATGGGCGCGGACCATGTCGTTGTCCTCGACCAGCAGGATCCTCTCGCAGCCCGTCATCGTCGTCCTCCCCGCTCCCGCCGCCTCGACCGCCGGGCGAAGCCACGGCGGCGGCCGGCGGCGCGCGCGAGCGCCCGACCCCGGCGCATTTCACCCGCCCGGCCCGGTACGATCAAGACATTCGTAAACGAATGTGTCGAACGAGGGTCTGCCGGCGCGGGCGGGGGGGGGGCAGGGGCGTTTTCGAC
>CAZDBC010000237.1:0-3518 GCA_964503295.1 uncultured Kiloniellaceae bacterium
CTGGTTGCTGGTCCAATGGCCGAGGCAGGCCCGCAGAATCTGCTCCAGGGTCTCTTCGACCGAAGCCGCCGGGTCCAAAGCCAGCCTCGCCGCCTTGCGCCAAGCCGGACGTTCCCCGCTGGCCAGGGCATAGCCGCGCTCCGACTTGCTGCGCGTCTCTATGGCCAAGGGCGCAATCTCGTGCAGCGCCAGCGCAAGCCGGTAAAGCGCCTCGGGAGTGCCCTTGAGCAGCTCGAGTTCGACCTCTGCGATCTCCTCGCGGCCTTGACGCCCCAGGATCTCGCCTCGATCCATCGCCAACTCGACCACGGCCGGATCGCCGGTCAGATCGGCGCCGTTCAGCACACGGGTGTGCCGCTCGAACCGGGTCGAGAACAAGGGCTGGAGATCGCCCGGCAGCAACAGGCCGAGCCGCTCGCGCACGGCACCGTCCGCAATGGCCGCAGGGTCGGGCTCGGGTCCGTCCAGCGTCACCTCCCACTCGCCGCGCTCGGCGAGGCCGGCGGCAGCGCGGCCATCCGTCTTGACCGTCTGGACGTATCCTTCGGCCGTCTTGCGTACGCGCAGCGCCACGCCGCGCCGCCGCAGGCGCTGGTCGGCTGTATCGTAGTAGGAGGTCTCCAGGCGGCGAGTCAGCCCTTCGCCGCTCGCCTTGGCTCTGATGAAATCGCAGTCACCAAGGACGGCCAGAGTTTGGGGGGAGGCGCGCAGCTTCAGTTCGACCTCTCGTCCGGCGGCCGCGGCCGCCGGCGGCTGTCGATCGCGGGGAGAAAAAGAGCTCACGCAGCCCCCTCGGTGGAACCCCTTCCGAACCCCTTCGCAGTCTGGCGTAGGGCCGGCTCTCTTGGCCCGTATCCGGACCGTGCTTTTTGCCCAATCACAAACGATCGACCTTTAAATTGAAAGGTCCATCGATGATGTCCAGACAATCGCACTATAGATGGAGCTAGTGTGCCTGGAAAGTGGCGGAAAGGGGCAACAGGAAATAAGCTCGCAGCATTGCGGAAGGACCTTCGGAAACGGCCGAAATCCGGCAGGCGGCCGACATGTGGAACGAATGCACTGGAGACGCCGGTCTTGCGCGGGAGCCGTCTCGCGGTCACTCTGCCGGCAATTATCCACAGGAGATCGGGAATCGCGTGACGATGACGCGTCTGTTCGCCCTCTTGCTCGGACTCGTCCTGGCGGCGCCGCTTCAGGCCCAGGCACCAAAGCTGCACATGCTGTCGAAGGCGGACGCGGCCGCCGTTTTCGCGATGAGCAGCGACCAGTGGCAGGCCAACATCGATGCGGCCGTGGAGAACGGGGTTGCCCAACCCGTCGGGTCACCCGGCGAGGGGCCGTTCGGCATGGCCATGCGCAATCCGCAGGGCGATCTTCTGGCCGTTTCGGCGGCCTATCCCCAAGGGCCGGAGGCGCCCGCCTTCGTCCAGGTGACGGTCGGCTACAGCGGCGCGCGGGCCGAGGCCATAGGGCCCAAGGACGTCGCCCGACTATTGATGGCCACCGAGCAGTCGATGGCCCCAGAATTCGCCGTCCTCGGCCGCCACGACGAAGTCGATAACGGCCTGACGATCCAGATCGTGATCCGACGCAAGTAGCGTTCCAGCGCACCCAGCCGCCCAAGGGCCTATTGGCTCTGCTGCGCACCCGCGGCGGCCTCAGCGAGCGGGCCGGTCAGCGCCGCTCGCGCTCCTCGATGATGTAGTATTCCGCCTTGATCGTCTCATCGCGGCCGTCCGGCCGGTGGCGTCCGCTCTCGGCGTGCCGGCGTGCCCGCCAGCCGGCTAACAGAAGCGCGACCACGACGACCGCGGCGACGGCGGTGCCGATCAGCAAAAGCAACCCGCCGATAATCAGCCAGGCGACTGCGAAAAGGGGCACCAGCAGGAGCGCGACGATCAGCGTCAGAAGCGAGGGCGCCCCGCCCGACGCGCGTGTCGTGAGATGGAATCTGCGAACCATGACCAGTGCCTCCTTCGCTCCGGACTGCGTGAGAGATGGGGAGCGCGGGCGCGTCTTTCAGCCTTGCTCGTGCTCATATTGCCGGGCGCGTGAGGCTTGCCGTCGAGGCGGCGGCCGTGAAATAACCCCGTCGGGCAGTTCGGACCCGTGCGGCGACGGGCGACGACGTCCGCCGGCACGCGGCCGTCTTCCGGTTCGGACCGCGGCTCGACGAAGGGCGGCATGAGCATTTGGGGAAAGATCGTTGGCGGCGCTGCCGGCTTCGCTCTGGGCGGTCCGCTGGGCGCGTTGCTGGGGGGCCTCGCCGGCCATGCCATCGACAAGATCGGCGAGCAGTCCGGCGACGAAGGCGATGCGACCAAGCAGATCGGCTTCACCATCGGCGTCATCGTGCTCGGCGCCAAGATGGCCAAGGCCGACGGGCGGGTCACCCGCTCGGAAATCGATGCCTTCAAGGAAGTGTTCCATATCCCGCAGGAGGAACTGGCCAACGTCGGCCGCCTGTTCAATCGGGCGCGCCAGGCAGCCGGCGGCTACGAACCCTATGCCAAGCAACTGGCCCGCCTGTTCCGCAACGATCCGCAGGTTTTGGAAGAACTGCTCGGCGGCCTGTTCCACATCGCCAAGGCGGACGGACAGGTCACCGAGGACGAACTGCGCTACCTCGGCGAGCTGGCGGCGATCTTCGGCTTTACGCAGGACGACTGGGACCGCATCAGGGCGGCCCACATCGGCGCCGAGGACGCCGACCCCTACCGCATCCTCGGCCTGAGCCGCGACGCCTCCGACGAGGAGATCAAGTCCGCCCACCGGCGCCTTGTGCGCGAGAACCATCCGGACCGCCTGGTCGCGCAGGGGCTGCCAGAAGAGTTCGTCGCGCTGGCCAACGAAAAGCTCGCCGTCATCAACGCCGCCTACGACCAGATCAAGAAGCAGCGGCGGCTCGACTGAACCGATGGCAGCCCCTGCCCCTCTGGTCGCACTGCAGGACGCGGCGCTGGCGTTCGGAACGCGCCCGTTGTTCAACGAGCTGTCGCTGGCGGTGCTGCCGGGCGAGCGCTGCGCGCTGGTCGGGCGCAACGGCAGCGGCAAATCCACCCTGCTCAGGGTGCTCGCCGGCCAGCAGGAGCTGGATTCCGGCACGCGAGTGGCGCAGCCGGCGCTCAGGATCGCCTATCTCCCGCAAGACCCGAGGCTCCGGCCCGATCAGACCGTGGCCGATCACGTGGCCGGCGGCCTGCCAGCGGCCGAGCGCGAGACCGGGCGTCACGCCGTCGATGCCGTTCTGGCGCGCCTCGACCTTGCGGGCGAGCGTCGACTCGACAGCCTGTCGGGCGGCGAGCGTCGTCGCGTCGACCTGGCGCGCGCCCTGGTTTGCGGGCCCGACCTCCTGCTCCTCGACGAGCCGACCAACCATCTCGACCTGCCGACCATCGAATGGCTGGAATCGGAGCTCGCGCGCTTTCCCGGCGCCATGGTGGTCATCAGCCACGACCGGCGCTTTCTCGAACGGGTCAGCCGGGCCGTCCTGTGGCTCGACCGCGGGCGGGTTC
>CAZDBC010000237.1:3528-5765 GCA_964503295.1 uncultured Kiloniellaceae bacterium
CGCCGGTTTCGCCGCCTTCGACGACTGGGCCGAGCGCCTGCGCGAGGAGGAGGCCCAGGCGCTGCATCGTCTGGAGCGCAGGATCGCGCGCGAGGAATACTGGCTGCAACGCGGGGTGACCGCCCGGCGCAAGCGCAATCAGGGCCGTCTGGCCCGCCTGCAGGATCTGCGCCGCACCCGGGCCGAATGGGTCCGGCCCGCCGGCAGCGCCAAGCTCGAGCTCGGCGCGGCGCCGGGCGGCGGCAAGCTGGCCATCGAGGCGCGACACCTTTTCAAGGCCTACCGCACCTCCCAAGGGGGCGAAGAGGTCGTGGTGCGTGACTTTTCGACCCGCATCCGGCGCGGCGACCGGATCGGCGTCATCGGACCCAACGGGGCCGGCAAGTCGACACTGGTCCGACTCCTGATCGGCGACCTGGCACCCGATGCCGGAGACGTTCGGCTCGGCGCCAATCTGCAGCCGATCTACTTCGATCAACGCCGCGAACAGCTCGACGAAGCGGCGACACCCTGGCAGGTGCTCGCCCCGGACGGCGGCGATTCCGTCCTTGTCCATGGCCGCCAGATGCACGTCGTGGCCTATCTCAAGGACTTCCTGTTCGAAGAGGGACAGGTGCGTCAGCCGGTGGCCAGCCTGTCGGGCGGCGAAAGAAGCCGTCTGCTCCTGGCCCGCCTGTTCACCCGGCCGGGCAACCTCGTCGTGCTCGACGAGCCGACCAACGACCTCGACATGGAGACGCTCGATCTCCTGGCCGACGTACTCGACGCGTTCGACGGCACGCTCATCCTGGTCAGTCACGACCGCGACTTTCTCGACCGCCTTGTGGCCAGCGTCATCGCCGTCGAAGGCAACGGCCGGATCAGCGAATGGGTCGGCGGCTACAGCGACTATCTCCGCCAGGCAAAAAGCGGCGGCACGGGGGGTGGCTCCGGCGGAAGCCCGCGCCGGCGCGAGACAGCGACCCGAAAGGACACGTCCAAAGCCCCGACCAAGCTGAGCTACAAGGAGCAGCGCGAACTCGACCGTCTGCCGGACGAGATCGCGTCTCTGACCGAGGGGGTAATGACGCTGGAAGCCGCGCTCGCCGACCCGGACCTGCATGTCGGCGATCCGGCGCGCGCGCGCGAGCTCGCCGCGTCGCTGGAGCGCTGCCGGGGCCGTCTGGCCCGGGCCGAGGAGCGCTGGCTTGAGCTGGAGCAGCGCCGCGAGGAGCTGGCGGCCGTGCGACGAGGCAGCGCCTGATGCCGATCCGCCCGCTGCATCTTCTGCTGTTCCTCGGCGTGACGGTGATCTGGGGCATCAACTTCGTCGTCGCCAAGATCGCCCTGCTTCAGCTCCCGCCGCTGTTTCTCATGACCCTGCGCTTTCTTCTCGTGGCCGCCATCCTTCTGCCCTTCGTGCGCCTGCCGCGCGGTCAGTTGCGCCAGCTGTTCGGGATATCGGTCACGCTGGGTCTCCTGCACTTTTCGTTCATGTTCTCGGGCCTGCGCGAGTTGGACGCCTCGACCGCCGCCATCGCGATCCAGCTTCAGGTCCCCTTCGCCTCGCTGCTGGCCGCGATCTTCTTCAAGGACAAGCTCGGCTGGCGCCGCGCGCTCGGAATGGCGACCGCCTTCGCCGGGGTGGCGGTCATCGCCGGCGAGCCCCGCCTCCAGGGCCAGTATCTCTATCTCGGCATGGTGATCTTCGCGGCCTGCCTGTGGTCGATCTCCAACGTGCAGATCAAGTTCCTGGGAGACATGGACGGCATGACCCTCAACGCCTGGATGGCCACCTTCGCCGCGCCCCAGCTTGCGGTCGCCTCGTTCGTCCTGGAGGACGGCCAGATGGCCGCCCTTGGTGCGGCCGACGCCTGGGCCTATTTCGCGATCGTCTATCAGGCGATCATCATTGTGGTGATCGGCTACGGTACCTGGTACTGGCTGCTGCGCCGCTACGACATCAACCAGGCGATGCCCTTCACCCTGCTGGTGCCCCTGTTCGGCGTGCTCTCGGGCGTGATCTTCCTGGACGAACAGATTACCTGGCCTCTGATCGCGGGCGGTCTCTTGACCGTGGCCGGCGTCGGCGTGGTCGTGCTGCGCCGGCCACGGCTCACCGCGCCGCAGGCCACGCGCGTGTGACCGGGACGGCGCCCGTGAGCGTCCGCGAACAGCCCTCGCCCAACCACGACGCCCGCTCGCCCGGGCAGGCGGTCGACATCCTGCTGCTCCATTACACGGGCATGCCTACCGCC
>CAZDBC010000238.1:0-2171 GCA_964503295.1 uncultured Kiloniellaceae bacterium
TCATGCGGGCCACCCAGAAGAAGATGATGTCGAAGCCGGTGACCAGCACGTCGCCTGGGTAGTAGCGTTTAAGCTCGGGTGTTTCCTCCGGCCAGCCCAGGGTCGAGAACGGCCAGAGGGCGGAGGAAAACCAGGTGTCCAGCACGTCCGGATCCTGGGTCAGCTCGACCGGCTTGCCGTAATGGGCCTCGGCGTCGCGCCGGGCCTCGGCCTCGTCGAGCGCGACGAAGACCTGGCCGTCCGGGCCATACCAGGCGGGAATGCGGTGGCCCCACCAGAGCTGGCGCGAAATGCACCAGGGCTGGATGTTGCGCATCCACTCGAAGTAGGTGTTTGCCCAAAGCCCGGGCACGAAGCGAGTGCGACCCGTCTCGACGGCCTCGATCGCCGGCTTGGCCAGGGTCGCGGCGTCGCAGTACCATTGCTCGGTCAGCCACGGCTCGATGGCCACGCCGCTGCGGTCGCCGTGGGGCACGCTGTGCCGGTGCTCCTCTACACCTTCGACAAGACCGAGCGCTTCCAGATCGGCGACCACCTTTTTGCGCGCGGCATAGCGATCCAACCCGCAGTAGGCCTCCGGCACCTGATCGTTGAGGCAGGCATCGGCATCGAGGATGTTGATCGCTTCGAGCCCTTGGCGCCGGCCGACCTCGAAGTCGTTGAAGTCGTGCGCCGGCGTCATCTTGACCGCGCCTGTGCCGGTCTCCGGATCGGCGTATTCGTCGGCCACGATCGGCAGCCGCCGGCCGACCAGCGGCAGGATTGCGTGCTTTCCAACCAGATGCCGATAGCGCTCGTCGTCAGGGTGCACCGCGACCCCGGAATCGCCCAGCATGGTCTCCGGCCGGGTGGTGGCGACCACCAGGTACTCGTCCTCGCCACCTTCGATCGGGTACCTGAAATGCCAGAGCTTCCCGTCGACCTCGACCTGCTGAACCTCGAGGTCGGAAATGGCCGTATGCAGCTTGGGGTCCCAGTTGACCAGGCGCTGATCCTTGTAGATCAGGCCCTTACCGTAGAGATCGACAAACACCTTGGCGACGGCATGGGACAGGCCCTCGTCCATCGTGAAACGCTCGCGGTCCCAGTCGGCGGAGGCGCCCAGGCGGCGCAACTGGGTCAGGATCATGCCGCCGGACTGCTCTCGCCACTTCCAGACCCGTTGGACGAAATCCTCGCGCCCGATCACCTTGGCGTTGGCCCGCTGGCCGCCGGGGCCCCGGTCGAGCACCACGCCGTCCTCGGCCAGCTGGCGCTCGACCACCATCTGGGTGGCGATGCCGGCGTGATCGGTGCCCGGCTGCCAGAGCGCATCCCGGCCGAGCATGCGGTGATAGCGGATCAGGATGTCCTGGATCGTGAAGGTCAGGGCGTGGCCCATGTGGAGGCTGCCCGTCACGTTGGGCGGGGGCATCATGATGGTATAGGGCTCGGCGGACGACGCCGGATCCGCCGCGAAGGCCCCGGCCGCCTGCCAACGCCTGTAGTGCTTGGCCTCGATCTCGGCCGGCCGGTAGGTCTTCTCCAGCATCAAACAAGCTTCCTCGCTTTTTCGTTCGGGAGGCCCGGCTCCCTCGATCGCGCGGGGGCGGGCGCAAACGCCGGTTTTTTGGCCAGCCGGCACCGGCGCGTCAAGGCCGAGAGCGCCCGAACCGCCGGCACCCGCGACCGGACTGTGAGCAGGATTAAGGAAGGGGCCTGGGACCGGGCCGTTTTGGGGGCATCGGCAATGGCCGCCCAGGCTACTGCTGTTCGGCCCGCCGCACCATTTTCCTGATTTCCTCGCGGACGATCCGCTCGACGAGTTGGGGCAGATTGGCATCCAGCCAGACCCGGAGCTCGGGGATCAGCGCCTCGCGCACCACGTCCTCAAGGGTGCGGCCACCTCCCATGGGCGGGCCGGCGTCCGGGTGATTGGCGGCATTCGACATGCGCGTGATCTCCGCCATCGCCCCGGTCGCCAGGGCCGCCGTTGCGGCCGACACGAGCCCGTCGTGTTCGGCCGGGGCGGCCGCTTCCTGCGGCGACTCCTGTTCGGGCTCGGCCGTCTGCTCTGCCGAAGCCTCCGGCTCCAACGCCGGCTCCGGCTCAGGCTCCGCCTCGCCGACAGCGGCGGGCTGCTCGGCACCTTCCGGTTCAGGCTGCTCGTCCGCGGCCTCCTGCTTGAGATC
>CAZDBC010000238.1:2181-5758 GCA_964503295.1 uncultured Kiloniellaceae bacterium
TGACCATTGTGGTCAAGTCCAGCACCTCCGGGTGCGACTCGGGCTGAGGCTCCGCCGCGGTCTCCGGTCCGCCGCCGGGCTCGGCCGCGGCCTCTGGTTCGGGCGCCGCCGCGGCTTCCGGCGCCGCCGCGGTTTCGGGCGCCGCCGCGGTTTCGGGCGCCGCCTCCGGCTCCGCCGCCTCCGGCGCCGGCTCGGCCTGTGCCGCACCCTCTTCCGGTTCGTCCTCCGAGATTATTCGTCTGATGGAGGCCAGAATTTCCTCCATCGTCGGTTCGTTCTGGCTCTCCGCGTCGCCCATCGTCGTTCCCCCAAAACCGCTACGATCGGCCCGGCCGGCAAGGCGGCCCGGGCCGCGCGTCCGGGCCACCGGCCATGGTGGCGCACACAGATTAACAAATCCGTCAGCGGCAGGTCATTCGCCCTCGTCGTTGGCGTCGATACCGATACCGAACCATTTGTCGCGAACCGACCGGTAGTGCCGCTGGGGATCGTAGATCTCCACGGCGAGGCCGAGATCGTTCGCGGTCAGTCGGCCGACCGCGCGCAGCAGGTCATAGGCCGCGACCACCTCGTCGCGCTGCGCCCGGGCCAGATTGGTCTGCGCGTCGAGCAACTCCTGCTCCTGGTCCAGCACGTCGAGAACGGTTCGCGCGCCCACCAGGTTCTCCTGGCGCACGCCTTCGAGCGCGATCTCCGCCGAACGGACGCTCGATTCGAAGGAGACGATCTGGGCCCGGGCCGACTGCAGCGCCTCCCAGGCCGAAATGGTTTCCTGCTCGATCCGGCGGCGGACTTCTGAGATCTCGAGCCGTCTCTGGCTCGACAGCTGCTTGGCCTGGCGCACACGGCTGGAGACGGCCCCCTGCTGGTACAGCGGAACGGTCAGTTCCGCCAGGACCTCGATCGAACCGGTGCGCGAGTCCGGCTGATTGGCCTCGCGCTGGTGGCTGACCGAACCGCGCAGGTTGAGAGACGGCAGCAGTTCCCCGGTGACCTGCCGTACCTCGTTGCGCGCCGCGACCTCGCTGAATCGCGCCGCGAGCACGTTGGGATTGCTCGCCAGCGCCTCGGCGATCGCCGCCTCCAGGTCGCCCGGCAATCCGGCAAGCTGAGGCGGGGCATCGAGCAGGCTCGGGGCGATTCCCACCACTTCTCGAAAGACCGCCCGACTGGCGGTCAGGTTGCCTTCCGCCTCGATGCGCCCGGCGGTGGCAATGGCAAGGCGCGTCTCGGCCTGGGCAACGTCCGTTCGGGTCACCTCCCCGACCTCGAAGCGGTCGCGCGATGCCTGTAACTGCCGCTCCAGCCGGGCCTCGTTCTGGATGTTGAACTCGAGCACCGCCTGATCGCGCCAGACGTCCATATAGGCGGCCACTGCCCGGCGCAGAACGTCCTGCTCGGTGGCGAGCAGCCTACTCCGCTCCGCCAAAACCTCGTTCTCGGCGCGCTGAGTGCCGGCCACCGTCCGGCCGCCGCGGTACAGCGGCTGGGTCACGGACAACTCCGCGCGCTCCGGCGTCAACGGCGTATTGCCGCTTTCGCCCAGTCTGCCTCCGTTCGAGTTCACGCGGCGCTGCCCGATGCTGCCCGTGGCGGAGACCGAGGGGCGCCAGTTCGACAGCTCCTGCGGCACGCCCTCGTCGACCGCGCGCAGGCTGGCGCGGGCCGCGCGCAGCGTCGGATTGGCCTCGTAGGTCGTCGAGAGGACCTCGTCCAGGGACTGGGCGAAGGCCGGCAAGGGCTGGAACAGCAGCACCGCGGCCAGGCCGAGCAGTCCATAGCGCGTCGCCGCGCGCCACCCCCCGCGCCCGATCCGCTCCGGTCCGCGTGACAGATCCGCGTCCAAATCCGCTGTCGGCATGACTAAGCTACTGCCCCCAAGCCCCTGCTGATTCCCACGCGACCATCCGGCGTCGGTCCGCCACATGTCACCCTCTTTTTTAACCGACCGAGGCGCGTGACGACAGCGCCGCGTCTTCCCCGATCGCCCGCGGCCGGCTACGTCCCCTTACGTCGGCGGCCAGCCGCGCGTGCCCACGCCCCCTTTCAGAAAACGAAACCGCGCTTCTTCTCGAAGCCGGGCAGCAACGGCGTTGCGGCATCGAACAGTGCGCGGTGGGCGACCACACCGTCATCATGACGATAGAGCGTCGCCTGCCCGAGACCACCATCGGGCGAGCGCAGCACCGTCACAAGACGACCGCCATCGGCGAGCTGCTCGAACAGGGCCTCGGGAACGTAGTCGACCGAACCGTCGATCAGGATGACGTCGTAGGGCGCCTGCTTGGCGTAGCCTGCCGTCAGTTCGCCTTTGACGACGAGCGCGTTGTCGATGCCGAGCTCGCTCAGCAGCTCGTTGGCCTGAGCCGCTAGCGACTCTTCGGATTCGAGTCCGACAACCGTCGCACCCAGACGGGCCATCACGGCGGTCGAATAGCCGCTGCCGCAGCCGACATCGAGCATGATGTCTTCCGGTCCCGGCCGCGCGGCCTGAAGCAGGCGCGCGAGTACCATCGGCTCCATCAGGTAGCGGCCGCGGCCGATCGGCAGGTCCTCGTCTATATAGGCAATGCCGCGCTTGTCGGCCGGCACGAAGCGCTCGCGCGGCAGGCTCTCGAACGCCAGGATGATGCCAGGATCCGTCACCTTGTTGGTGCGGATCTGACTCTCGACCATGTTGAGGCGCGCGACGTCGAAATTGGCCATGGAACGGTGCTGCCCGCTGGATCAAGCGGCGGTCGGCCGCTGCGCCCCGGCAGCACCCCCGCCGCCGGCCGTTATAGGGACCGTGGCGGACGAAGACAACGCCCGGACGCACGGTTCATGGCAGTTCCGCCTGTGCAGGCCCCTGGGCGGGCCCTGTGCAGGCCAGGAGGTGCCCCTGCGAGACGACGGCGCCGCACGGCGGTCCCGCTCCCGCGCCCCGGCTGAACCTTTCCGAGGTCAAACGGTTGATCGCAGGGAAGAAATCTTGGAGGCCCGGGCCGGAATCGAACCGACGTACGAGGATTTGCAGTCCTCTGCATAACCACTCTGCCACCGGGCCGGCGGCGCGCCGATCGTCTGGCCATCCAGCCGCGACCGCAGGCGCATCAAAGGGTCTGTTGCGGGTAGAGTCAATCGGCTCCAACCGGGATCGTCGCGAGATATGTCCGGTCGGCTTGCTCGGTCCCGGACTTTGCAGGTAGCCTATGACTGTCCTGGCCGGCGTGCGCCCGCGCCGAAGTTTCAGCCGTGGAGGGCACGCCGTTGCAGTTCCCCCCAGAAATCATTTCCTGCCTGCCCGAACGCCTGCACCCGGTCAGCCGCTTGTTCCTCGAGTATTGGCTCGAAGGCGCGATGACCACATCGGAATTCCTGCGCTGGTTTCATATGCCCAAGTCCGCATATCTGCCGGTGGGAAAGTGCATCGTGGCGGCGCTCGGCGGCGGCTGACGCCCCTGCTTTGTCTTTGCAGGCCGCCGAGGGGTTTGATATAACCCGGCGCCGCCGAACGGCCCGGCATGCCCTGATCCGCGGTAGCTCAGTTGGTAGAGCAGGTGGCTGTTAACCACCGGGTCGCAGGTTCGAGTCCTGC
>CAZDBC010000239.1:0-5755 GCA_964503295.1 uncultured Kiloniellaceae bacterium
GCCCTTCTCGCGCACGCCCGAGGGCAAGATCTACCAGCGTCCCTTCGGCGGCATGACCACCAACTACGGCGAGGGCACGGCCCAGCGTACCGCCGCCGCCGCCGACCGCACCGGGCATGCCATCCTGCACACGCTCTACCAGCAGTCGCTGCGCAACAGGGCCCAGTTCTTCATCGAGTATTTCGCCATCGACCTGATCGTCGAGGAGGGCGAGGTGCTGGGTGTGGTCGCGTGGAACCTCGACGACGGCACCATCCACCGCTTCCGCGCCCACATGACCATCATGGCGACGGGCGGCTACGGCCGCACCTACTTCTCCTGCACCGGCGCGCATACCCAGACCGGCGACGGCAACGCCATGGTGCTGCGCGCGGGCTTCCCGCTGCAGGACATGGAGTTCATCCAGTTCCACCCCACCGGCATCTACGGCGCCGGCGTGCTGATCACCGAGGGCGCGCGCGGCGAGGGCGGCTACCTGACCAACGCCGAGGGCGAGCGCTTCATGGAGCGCTACGCCCCCTCCGCCAAGGATTTGGCCTCGCGCGACGTGGTCTCGCGTTCGATGACCGTCGAGATCCGCGAGGGCCGCGGCGTCGGCCCCGAGGGCGACCACATCCACCTGCACCTCGAGCATCTCGACCCCGACATCCTGCACCAGCGCCTGCCCGGCATCTCGGAGAGCGCCAAGATCTTCTCCGGCGTCGACGTGACCAAGGAGCCGATCCCGGTGCTGCCGACCTGCCACTACAACATGGGCGGCATCCCGGCGCTGCGCAGCGGCGAGGCGGTGACCGTCAAGGACGGCGACGCCAACGCTGTGATCCCCGGCCTGATGGCGGTGGGCGAGGCGGCCTGCGTCTCGGTCCACGGCGCCAACCGGCTGGGCTCGAACTCGCTGCTCGATCTCGTGGTATTCGGCCGCGCCGCCGCCGACCGCTGCGGCGAGATCCTGCGCCCGGGCGAGAAGCACAAGCCGCTGTCCAACGGCGCCGCCGAGAAGGCGGTCGACCGGCTCGACCGCCTGCGCCACGCCGACGGCGACGTGCCCACCGCCGAGGCGCGGCTCGAGATGCAGCGGATCATGCAGAACAACTGCGCCGTGTTCCGCACCGGCGAGATCCTGGACGAGGGCGTCGGCAAGCTGACCGAGACCTGGGCCAAGCGCGACAAGCTGCGCGTCTCCGACCGCTCGATGATCTGGAATTCGGATCTCGTCGAAACCCTGGAGTTCGACAACCTGATCCATCAGGCGATGGTCACGATCTCCTCGGCCGCCAACCGCAAGGAGAGCCGCGGCGCGCACGCCCGCGAGGACTTCCCCGACCGCGACGACGACGAGTGGATGAAGCACACCCTCGCCTGGTGCGGCGAGGACGGCAAGGTCGGGATCGACTACCGCCCGGTCACGCTCCAGACCATGTCCAACGAGGTCCAGCCCTTCCCGCCCAAGAAGCGGGTGTACTGACTGCGGAGTTTGGCATGCCGGTTTTTATTGGCGGCGAAGAGGCGAAGGAGTTGCTGGATCGGTACGTGCGCTGTTGGGATTCTGAGAAGACGTTTTCGTCTTCTGGAAAACCTAAACCTCGACACAACCTGAATTTGACGTTGGGGACTAAGAATTATTGGGAAGATTGTCCCAACCCAGATCTATATAAGAAGAATCGTTCAATAGGTCAGATTCTTGGATATGTCGATCTCGCTGGCTCTCGATTCTCGGCTGTGGGAATAGAATGTTCCGATGGACTATATATCCAGCCCGATGTGCAGGTAATGAAGTCATTTTTCAATGAAGGTATAGTTGAGTTTCTTGAAGATGAAACCGAACCGTTGAGGAGCGTCTTCTCCTTGACAGATAAGGGTCGGGAGCATCTTGGACTCCTGCCCAAAGCCAACGCGTAGGAAAGTCGAACGATGGCCGAATTCGCGCTGCCGAAGAACTCGAAGGTCAGAAAGGGCCAGCGGCACCCCGCGCCCGAGGGGGCGAAGAACGTGCGGCGGTTCAACGTCTACCGCTGGTCGCCCGAGGATGGCGAGAACCCGCGGGTCGACAGCTACGAGCTCGATCTCGACGCCACCGGGCCGATGGTCCTGGACGGGCTGATCAAGATCAAGAACGAGATCGACGCCACGCTGACCTTCCGCCGCTCGTGCCGCGAGGGCGTGTGCGGCTCCTGCGCGTTCAACATCGACGGCACCAACACGCTCGCATGCACCAAGCCGATCGCGGACATCAAGGGCGACGTCGACGTCTATCCGCTGCCGCACATGCCCGTGGTCAAGGACCTGGTGCCGGACCTCTCCAACGCCTACGCCCAGCTCGCCTCGATCGAGCCGTGGATCAAGACCGATACGCCGGCGCCCGAGCGCGAGCGGCTGCAGTCTCCCGAGGACCGCGCCGAGCTCGACGGGTTGTGGGAGTGCATCCTGTGCTTCTGCTGCACCACCTCCTGCCCCAGCTACTGGTGGAACGGCGAGCGCTACCTGGGTCCGGCGGTGCTGCTGCAGGCCTATCGCTGGATCGCCGACAGCCGCGACGAGTACACCGGCGAGCGCCTGGACCAGCTCGAGGACCCGTTCCGACTGTACCGCTGCCACACCATCATGAACTGCACGCGGACCTGCCCCAAGGGCCTGAACCCGGCCAAGGCCATCGCCGAGATCAAGAAGAAGATGGTGGAGCGGCGGGTGTGACCCGCGCCCGACCTCGGCGGCACGCAAGCGGCGCCGGCACGGCCGGGCGGCCGTGCCGGCCTGTCCGCTTTACTGGCTGACGGCCGTGACCCGCCTGGCCTGCGCCAGGGATGGACGGTCCATGTCGGCCTCGGCGGCTTGCGCCACGAGGTGGGCGGCGTAGGCACGGGCCGTGTCCAGGTTACCCGTCATCTCCGCGGCCTGCATGGCGCCCGCCAATGCGCGGTAGCGGTTCGGCTCCTTGTCGAGCACGGCCGCGTATTCCCGCAGCGCCTCGCCGGACTGGCCGTCAAGCAGCAGGGCGTCCGCGAGAAGTTCACGCGCCGGCAGGATCGGGCCGGGCGTCACCACGTGCTTCTCCGTCGCATCCTCGCGGGCCGCCGCCAGGCGCAACGCGGCGATACAGTCCTCGGTCTTGCCATCGGCACAAAGGGCGAGGGCGCCGACGACGTCCGCCTGGATGTCGATCTGCTCGGCCCAGTAGGGAACCGGCATCGCATCGCGCAGGGCGTGGAGCCTCGCCTCTTGCTCCCTGGCCGCGGCGGCGTTCCCGCCTTGCGCGGCGCCGACCCCGCGCGCCCGGGCGTTCACCGCCTCCGCCTGCGGATACTTGCTCCACGGATAATCGGCGGCCGAAGGCCGGAGCGCGATCGTTTCCGCCGCCTTCCAGTCGCCGTTTTCCAGCGCGAGGCGGGCTGGCATGGCGGCATAGGCGAAGGCGGCGCCGAAATGATCGACCGCCTCGGCGGCAAACGAACGTTCCATCGCTTCACGCGCCGCCCCGTCCTGAGCCAGTTGGAGGTGCGCATAGACCATGTAGTCGTAGGCGTGCTGGAAGTAGAAGGTCTTGGCGCCGTCCGCCTCCGCCGAGGCCTGGTTCGACGCGATCGAGTCGCGCCAGAGGCCCAGCCGGGTGAAGACGTGCGAGGGCATGTGCAAGGCGTGCGGCGCATCCGGCGCGATCTCGGCGTAGCGCAGCGCGGCCTCGTGTCCATGGGCGGCGAGCGGCGGGTAGTCGAAGGTGTGGATCAGGTAGTGCGCCACACCGGGGTGGTCGGGGTGGGCCTCGAACAGCGGCTCCAGGATCGCGCCCGCCCGCATCTGGTTCGTGTAGGCCTTGTCCGCCGGATCGAAGTTCGCCGAGATGACCAGCGCATGCAGGATTCTGGCTTCCGTGTCCTCCGGATAGCGCGCGGCGATCCCGCCAAGCGCCTCTTCCAGCGCCAGAGCGCGCGTGCGGTGGTCAAGCGTCTCGCGGTCGCGGACGAAGGTCGCGAGCGCGGC
Organism: uncultured Kiloniellaceae bacterium; assembly: GCA_964503295.1. Taxonomy (GTDB): domain Bacteria; phylum Pseudomonadota; class Alphaproteobacteria; order Kiloniellales; family Kiloniellaceae; genus CAZDBC01. The sequence continues at coordinate 3,976 of CAZDBC010000239.1, forward strand.
CACGTAGTCCCGCTCGCGCTGGCTGTTGAGGCCTGTCGCTTCGGCATCCGCCACCGCGGAGGCCACGGCGTCAAGCTTTTCGGCCGGCAGGTTGGCGGGCCAGACAAAGGGATTGTCCAGCATCACCATCGCCCGCCCCCAGTGCGCCATGCCGCAGGCGGCGTCCGCCTTGGCGACGGCCGCGAAAGCGGGCCCGGCCTCCGGCCAGGCGAAGGAATGATACATCGCCATGGCGCGATTGAAGCCGGCCTGAGCGTCGGCGTTGCACGCGACTTCGAAGGAGACCTTGCCGAGGCGGGTGAGATCGTGGCCATGGTCCTGGGCGACGGCGGGAGCGGCCAGCCCCAAGCTGCCGGCCGCCAGCAGCGCGGCAACGCAGGACCTGGGCCTGGTGAAGGACATGATTTCCATGATGACCTGAACTTTCGCGTTAGTATTCGTTAATTGGCGCGCGAACCGGGAGGCCGCGCGCTCAATTCATATCGGGCTGTCGGCGCCTATAGCGAAATGCCGATTGGCTATCGTTTCAATGCCGCGCGGTCTTCATGCGAACGGGATCGGCTGGTCGGCGGCGCCGTCCCCCACGAATACAGGATTCCCCAAGGCGCCGTCCGAGGCGCTGTCTTCGAGTGCCTGCATGAGACGGGTCGCCACGGGAGAATAGTCCCGCCCCGCCACCGTCAGCAGGCTCACCTCGCGGGCCAGCTCCGGCTCCGTGAGCGGTTTCGCCACGAGGCCCGGCGGTAGCGGCGCGAACTCCGGGACAAGGCACACACCCAGGCCCGCTCGGACCATCGCCGCGATCCAGTCGTCGCACTCGCTGGCGTGGCCGATCCGGAGCTCCACCCCCTGCTCCCGGGCCAGCCGGGGCACTTGCGCGCTGTAGGGGCAGCCGCTGCGCAGCAGATAGGTCTCCCCGACAAGAGCCCGCGGCGTCACGCCGGGGAGCGCGGCCAGACGGTGGGCGGCGGGACAAACGAGGCAAAAGCGCTCGCGATAGAGCGTCAGGGCGTGCAGACGCTTGGAGGCCGCCTCCGGGCGGGACATGATCGCAAGGTCGATGAGCCCGGTCTCCAGGAGGCCGGCGAGGTGGTCGGCCGACCCGGCGACGGTTGCGACGCGCACGCCGGGGTGGCTGCGCTGGAAGGCCATCAGCGTGGCCGCGAGCGGCCGCGGCCCCACGGTGCACATCACGCCCAGCGTCACCTCCGCCGCCTCCAGGCTCAGGAAACCCGCGGCCAGGGCCTTCGCCGCCTCCGTGGCGACCAGGGTTCGCCGCAATTGGGGCTCCAGAAGTCGGCCAAGGTCGGTGATATGGGTCCGGTTGCGCTCCCGCCGGACCAGCAACCCGCCGACCTCGTCCTCGAGCTGGTGAATGGCGCGGGAGAGGGCCGGTTGCGTCACGTTGGACAGCCGCGCGGCGCGCGTGAAGTTGAGCGTGTCGCAGAGGGCCACGAAATAGCGGATGTGGTGCATGTCCATCGCGTGTGTCCCATGGAGGCAAATGGCGGCAAGTTGACCGGCCGGTATCGGGGACGCGCCCGCTGGCGTGGTGGCGCCCGGACGGCGTCCACGGGCTGCCCGGCCAGGTTTTGCCGGAGGATCGGTCCGCCCGCGGCGGCGGGCATGAGCGGGAGACCCGCGCGCGCGGCGGTCATTGTCGCCGGCGTCGTTCCAGCCGGCGCCGCTGGCGCGTCAACGCATGACTGTACACCCTTTGCACGGCGCCGGCGAGCCGCATGATCGCCGCCCGTCGGGCGTGGGCCCGCTTCGCCTTTCC
>CAZDBC010000240.1:0-5731 GCA_964503295.1 uncultured Kiloniellaceae bacterium
GTCGGGGAAGGTCTACTCGGTCTCGGTGCAGCAGGACATGGCGCAGGCCAGCTCCAGGGGGTTGGCCGACACCAAGCGCGTGATGTCGGGCGGCAGGCGCATTAACCCTGACGACCACGAGGCCTCGCTGGTGTGGTCGTAGCCGTAGTGGGCGCCGCCCTCGGAGTCGGCCATGACCGCGGCGCCGATATGCTCCGAGGTCCGGGGAAAGAAGATGGTCCCGCCGGTCCAGCCGACGGTGGGCTCGAGGTAGTCGTCCGAGGCGATGACCGAGCCGGTGTAGTAGATCGGTCCGCCGTCGCTGTCGGCGCGGATCGCTTCGATGGGCAGCCCCATCTCGACCTCGTGGTCGCCGCCTCCTCCCCAGCCGCCGAAGCCGAACCCGCCGCCTCCACCGCCTCCCCCCTCGCTGTCGGGGTCGGCGCTGACCATGCCGTCGGAATAAATGTGGGTCGAGAGCAGGCCGCGGCCGTCGTCGTGGCCGTTGATGCTGGCCGCCTCAAGGACGACAGCCCCCGCGCCGTCGCCGAACAGGACGCAGGTCGTGCGGTCGTTCCAGTCGAGAATGCGCGAGAAGGTCTCGGCGCCGACGACCAGCGCCCGCTTGGCGTGGCCGGTGCGAATCATCGAATCGGCCACCGACAGGCCGTAGACGAAGCCGGTACACACCGCCTGCACGTCGAAGGCCGCGCCCCGCGTCATGCCCAGCCGGGCCTGGATCCGGGTCGCCGTGGCCGGGAAGGTCTCGTCCGGGGTCGAGGTCGCGCAGACGATCAGGTCGATGTCGCCGGGCGTCCGACCGGCGGCCGCCAGGGCCTCGCGCGCCGCGGCCAGCCCGAGGTCCGAGGTCAGTTCGCCGTCGGCGGCGACGTGACGCTGGCGAATGCCCGTGCGCTGCACGATCCATTCGTCGCTGGTGTCGACGCGCTGCGCCAATTCGCCATTGGTCACGATGCGGGCCGGCAGGTAGGCGCCGCAGCCGGTAAAGATCGAGCGCAGGGTCATCAGCCGGTGGCCACCTGAGGACTGGCGGGAATGCGTTGCAGGGCCTCGAAGTCGACCTGGATCTTGCGCACGATGTCGTTGGCCGCCAGATCCACCGCCACGCCGATCGCGTTGGCGAATCCAAGGGCGTCCGTGCCACCGTGGCTCTTGACCACGATGCCGTTGAGGCCGATGAGAATGGCGCCGTTATAGCGGCGCGGATCGATCCGCTGCCGGAACTTGCGCAGGGCCGGCCGGGCGAGCAGATAGCCGAGGCTGGCCAGGGGCGAAGAGCGGAAGGTGCGGCGGATGTACTGGCTGATCAGCTTGGCGGTCCCTTCCGCCGTCTTGAGGGCGACGTTGCCCGTGAAGCCGTCGGTGACGATCACGTCCACTGTGCCCTCGCTGATGTCGTCGCCTTCGACATAGCCGACGAAGTGCCCGGCGAGGTGGCTGCCGCGCAGAGTGGCGCTGGCCTCCTGGAGCGTCTCGTGCCCCTTGATCTCCTCCGAGCCGACGTTCAGCAGAGCGATGGTCGGCTCGGGAACACCCAGCACCGTGCGCGCAAAAGCGCTGCCCATGACGGCGAAGTCGACAAGGTTGTCGGCGTCGCACTGGATGTTGGCGCCGAGATCGAGCATCACGGTCTCGCCGTGAAGGGTCGGGAAATAGGATGCGATCGCCGGGCGGCTGACCCCCGGCAGGGTCTTCAGGGCGAGCTTGGCCATCGCCATGAGCGCGCCAGTGTTGCCGGCCGAGACGACGCCCGCGGCCTTGCCCTCCTGCACCGCATTGATCGCCAGACGCATACTGGAATTGCGTCCCGCACGCAGGGCGACCGAAGGCTTGGCGTCGGCCAGCACGACGTCGTCGGTGTGGACCAGAGTGGTGACCGCGCGCAGCTTGGGCAGCCGACGCAGCAGCGGCGCCACCTCTGCTTCGCGTCCGACCATGAGAAAGCGGACGTCGGGAAAGCGCTCGCGCGCGATGTTGGCGCCGCTGACCACCATCCGCGGGGCCGCATCGCCACCCATGGCGTCCAGGGCTATCGTTAACACTTGGCTCAAGCCTTGCTTCCTTCGCTGCCTTCGCCCGGCTGCCGATCCCGGAGATGCCTCAAGGTGCAAAACACACGGCACCCGCCCATCATTCGGTCCGCGCGCATCCCGCCCCTAGACGTCGCCGCACCTGCCACCTGCTTGGAAGCCACCCGTGCGAGTCTAGCGCACCCCAGGCCAGCGGGGTACTTAGACAATTCGCACGCCAGCGGCAAGCCCAGACGCATGCTGCCTAACCGTTGCCCTTGCGCCCCTTGGCGCGCGAGCGCAACTCGGCCAGCACGGCGAAAGGCCCGGCTTCCGCGGGCTCGCCGCGGCCCTCGTCGGGCGACAGGCCGGCCTCCTCCAGGGCGGTCTCGAGCGTCGCGCCGCGGCGGCGCGGATAGGGATCGAGCGCCAGCGAGAGCAGCTGTGCGACGACCTCGCCGACGTCCAGTCCCTCGCGCGGGACCGGTTCGGGCCAATCGGCCTCGTCCGGATCGAGAACGACCTCGGACGTCTCCGGCGGCGGCGCGAGCGAGAAAAGCAGATCGATCGGCTGCTCCAGGTGGGCCGCAACCGGCTCCAGGGTGATCACGCAGCGCTGGGTGACATCGGCGGTCCAATGGCCGCTTACCCGGAGCAGATCCTTGCTTCGACCCGGCCGGATCTCGACCGTCGCCTCAAGGCGATCAAGGCCCAGAAGTCCGAAGCGCCGTGCAAGCGCGGCGCGCTCGCCCGGCCTGGCCTCGAGGTGCTGGGACGATCTGCCCCCGACCAGCCGATCGAAGGCTATCAGTCTGGAAAATTCCGGCTGTTCAGGCATTCGATTCTGCCGTCTCTCCCGTCCCGGCAGGCCGCGGCGCGGGGCCGAAGTCGACCCGGCCGGCGAGCAGCTCCGCCATCGCCTGCCGGTCCAGATGAGCGATGCTCGAGTCCACGTAGTCGACCATCGCGGCGAGCGCCATGGGATCAGGCTCTGCAGTGCCAAAAAGATTACGGCGCAGGGCGGCGGCAAGTTCCTCGCGCCCGGCATTCAATGCGGCCTCGTAGGCGGCGACCCGGCCATAGAAAGCCTCCACCATGCGTTTTACCCGTCGCCCGACGCCAAGGTCGCCCACGCCCAGCTCGCGCAAACTGCGGTCCATGTCCTCGAACAGCACATCGACCAAGGTCTGCGCGACCTCGGTCGCCCGGCCCGGCTCGGCGCGCAGGCGGCGCAGCAACAGATAGGCATGGAGTGCGATCAGTTCGAAGCGCCCGTCCAGGCTGTCGGGGACCTTGAGCGCGGCGTAGAAGTCGGGCCGGCGAGCCTGGCGAACAAGCGCGCCGTAGAGCGCCTCCGCCGGATCGACCTGCGGAGACCGTGAGAACAAGCGCCCAAGCATGCGTTCCGGTTTGCCTTTGGCTTCGACAGGCCCCCCATCACCGGGTGGACCAAGCACGTGGGCCTTGAAATGGCGTGGATTTCGCGTGTAATCAAGCCTTCCGGCGGCGGACTTAGCCCCGAGCGGGCCGGCGACGGCTTGGCGCAGGCGCCTGGGGGACCGCGACCGCCGGCGCGAGCACTGGGAAAACAGGCATGAAAGAGCGCGACCAATCCGCGAGGCGCACCGGCAGGCTTACCTGTCTGCTCGGCGCAGGGCTGCTTTTCCTGGGGGCGTGCAGCGGCCAGACGGCAGTGCGCGGCAATATGGTGGACCTCGAGGACGTCGAAGAGATCAAGTCCGGCGAGTTCACCAGGGACGACGTGGCGGCGCTGCTCGGCTCGCCGTCGGCGACCTCGACCTTCGAGGACAAGCGCTGGTACTACATCGGCCAGAAGACCGAGCAGGTGGCCTTCATGAAGCCGGAGGTCATCGACCGGCGTGTCCTGGTGGTCGATTTCGATGGCAACGGCACGGTCGCGGAGACCAAGCTCTATGGTCTCGAGGACGGGCAGGTGATCGACATGGTGGCACGCACGACCCCGACCGAGGGGCGCGACCTCACCCTCCTGCAACAGCTGTTCGGCAATCTCGGGCGCTTCCCGATTCAGGACCGCTGATCGCCGGAGGCGATTCCCTCACCAAGTCGCAATGAAAAACCCCGGCCGATCGGCCGGGGTTTCTCTTTGGCTCGATTTTCTTCGTCTCAGCTCAATGGGCGAGAAAGGCCAGCAGAAGCAATGCCACGATATTGGTGATCTTGATCATCGGGTTGACGGCCGGGCCGGCGGTGTCCTTGTAGGGGTCGCCCACCGTGTCGCCGGTGACCGCGGCCTTGTGGGCCTCCGAGCCCTTGCCGCCGTGGTTGCCGTCCTCGATGTACTTCTTGGCGTTATCCCAGGCGCCGCCGCCGGCGGTCATCGAGATGGCGACGAACAGCCCGGTCACGATGACGCCGAGCAGCATCGCCCCGACCGCCGCGAAGCCCGCGCCGCGCCCGGCGATCACCGAGATCACCGCGAACAGCACCAGGGGTGCCAGCACCGGCAGGAGCGAGGGCACGACCATCTCCTTGATCGCGGCCTTGGTCAGCAGGTCGACCGAGCGCCCGTAGTCGGGCTTGCCGGTCCCCTCCATGATCCCGGGGATCTCCTTGAACTGGCGCCGCACCTCCATGACGACCGACCCGGCGGCCCGCCCGACCGCGGTCATCGACAGGGCCCCGAAGAGATAGGGCAGCAGCCCGCCGAGGAAGAGGCCGACGACGACATAGGGGTTGGACAGCGAGAAGTCGACCACGATGCCCTCGAAGGCCGGGTAGAGGGTGGGGTTGGCGGCGAAGAACTCGATGTCGGCGGTGTAGGCGCCGAACAGGATCAGGGCGCCGAGGCCGGCCGAGCCGATGGCGTAGCCCTTGGTCACGGCCTTGGTCGTGTTGCCGACGGCGTCCAGGGCGTCGGTGGTGTTGCGCACCTCGGGCTCGAGATCGGCCATCTCCGCGATGCCGCCGGCATTGTCCGTCACCGGCCCGTAGGCGTCGAGCGCCACCACCATGCCGGCCAGGGCCAGCATGGCCGTGGTCGCGATGGCGATGCCCATCACGCCGGCCAGTAGATAGGTCGCGACGATCGCCGAGCAGATAATGAGTGCCGGCAGGGCCGTCGCCTCCATCGAGATGGCCAGCCCCTGGATCACGTTGGTGCCGTGGCCCGTGGTCGAGGCCTGGGCGACCATCCGCACCGGGCGGTAGCCGGTGCCGGTGTAGTACTCGGTGATCCAGATGATCAGGCCGGTCACGACGAGCCCGATGATCCCGCTGAAGAACAGCGACGCCCCGGTGAAGCTGCGATCGCCGACCGTGAATTCCGTCCCGAAGCCGAGTACCCAGGCGGTCACGATGGCGATCCCGACCAGCGACAGGGCCGCGGCGGCGATGAAGCCCTTGTAGAGGGCGTTCATGATGTTGTTGCTGTCGCCCAGCTTCACGAAGAAAGTGCCGATCACCGAGGCGATGATACAGACCGCGCCGATCATCAGCGGATAGACCATGATCGCGCCCACCATCGTGCTTCCGGCAAAGAAGATCGACGACAGCACCATGGTGGCGACGACGGTCACGGCATAGGTCTCGAAGAGGTCGGCGGCCATGCCCGCGCAGTCGCCGACGTTGTCGCCGACGTTGTCGGCGATCACCGCCGGGTTGCGCGGGTCGTCTTCGGGAATGCCCGCCTCGACCTTGCCGACCAGGTCGGCGCCGACGTCGGCGCCCTTGGTGAAGATGCC
>CAZDBC010000241.1:0-5722 GCA_964503295.1 uncultured Kiloniellaceae bacterium
GCTACCGCGATCGTCGGCGGACAAACCTTAACGTGGATCAGTTGGGTTAAACCAATGATCCTGTAGACTTGGTCAATATCCCTTGATACGGAACCGTAAAAGATAGGCTGTGCGAACCGGTCAATGCGGACGTTTCCCGGCTGGGCCGTTCAACGTATGGTCCCTGGGTCCTTGGGTGGGTCCTTGGGGGAGACGGAACTCGGAGCGACCGCGAACGTTGCCATCCCAATCAGGCGGAGACAGCAAAGTCGTGGCGAGGCAATTCGTCCCACTTCGAGCGTGTCGGGCGGCTCCCGCGGAAAGGGTAGAGGTTTGCCAATGCTCAGACCGCTGCCGGAACGCCTCGACAAAGGAATGGACAGCTATAACGATATGACGGGATGAACGACACGGCCGAACCGACGCAGCAGTCCGCCCACGCTTCGCCGCGGCAGCCGAATCAGCAGCGTCTTCGCGCCGCGATTTTCGACATGGACGGCGTGATCACGGATACCGCGGAGGCCCATGCCGCGGCCTGGAAGCGCCTCTTCGACGCCTACCTGGAGGAGCGCTCCGGCAAGAACGCAGACTTCGCGCCTTTCGATGCCGACAAGGATTACCGGCGTTATGTCGACGGCAAGCCGCGTTACGACGGCGTGAAGAGCTTCCTCGAGTCGCGCGGGATCGATCTGCCCCGGGGCAGTCCCGATGATCCGCCCGACCGCGAGACCATCTGCGGTCTCGGCAACCGCAAGAACGGCTTCTTCAACGACTGGCTGGCCGAAAACCGTGTGCGCGCCTACGGCTCGAGCCTGCGTTTCATCCGCGACCTTCGCCGCGCCGGGCTGCCCGTCGGCATCTTCTCTTCCAGCCGGAACTGCCAGGCGGTGCTCGAAAGCGCCGGGATCTCCGATTTGTTCGACGCGAGGGTCGACGGCGAGGACTTGGCGAAGCTCGACATTCCCGGCAAGCCGGACCCGGCCATGCTGATCGAATGCGCTCGCCGTCTGGGCGCCGAGCCGGCGCAGAGCGCCATCTTCGAGGACGCGCAGTCGGGCGTGGAGGCCGGTGCCCGGGGCGATTTCGCCGTGGTGGTCGGCGTCGACCGCAGTGGTCAGCGCGATGCCCTGAAGGAGGCCGGCGCCGATCTGGTGATCGAGGATCTCGGCGAAGTCAGCCTGGACGACGGCAAGCTGCATACGAAGATCCTGGGACACCTGCCGGCGGCGCGCGAGCACACGGAAGAGCTTCTCGACCGTCTCGCCGGCCGCCCCCTGGCCGTTTTCCTCGACTACGACGGCACCCTGACGCCAATCGTCGAGGACTACACCAAGGCCTTCCTGTCGGAGGAGATGCGCGAAGCGCTGAGACGGCTGGCCGAGCGTCACCAGGTGGCGGTGGTCAGCGGACGCGACCTCGCCTATCTCCGCGAACTGGTCGGACTGGACAATCTCTTCTATGCCGGCAGCCACGGCTTCGACATCGGTGGCCCCGAAGGCTGGCGCGAAACGCTTGAGAAGGGCACGGAATACCTTGACGATCTCGGTGCCGCGGAAGAGCAGCTGCGCGGCGCACTCGCCGATATCGAAGGGCATGCCATCGAGCGCAAACGCTTCTCGATCGCGGTCCACTATCGCCATGTCGCGGACGACGAGGTGTCCGACCTCGAGCGCAGGCTCGATGGCGTGCTCGATGACTATCCCGACCTGCGCAAAGGCGGCGGCAAGAAGGTCTTCCGCGTGCAGCCGCGCACCGACTGGGACAAGGGACGCGCCGTGCTCTGGCTGCTCGAGCGGCTCGACGTCTCGGGGCCGGAGGTTGCGGTCGTCTATCTCGGAGACGACCTGACCGACGAGGACGCCTTCCGCGCCCTCCCGGAGAACGGACTGCCGATCGCCGTGGGCAACGAGGAGCGTGTCACTGCGGCCGACTACCGACTGCGGGACACGGAGGAGGTGCGCTGGCTTCTCGATCTCCTCACCTCGCTGGGAACAGCATCTGGGGAAACAGCTTCGCAATGACCGCATGGACGCTCGTTTACGAGGGCTTCGATCCCGATCAGGAAGGGGTGCGCGAGACCCTCTGCACGCTCGGCAACGGCTACTTCACAACGCGCGGTGCTGCCACCTATGCCCAGGCCAACGATACTCATTACCCGGGAACCTATCTCGCCGGCGGCTACAACCGTCTGCGCAGCGCGGTGGCAGGTAAGGAGATCGAGAACGAAGACCTGGTCAACCTACCCAACTGGCTTCCCCTGACCATTGCGATCGATGGCGATGACCCGATCGGTCCGTCGGAGATGGAGCATCTCGACTATCGACAGGTGCTCGACCTGCGCCGTGGGATGCTCCAGCGAACCATCCGCTTCCGCGATCCGCAGGGGCGGATCACCCGCTGGGACGAACGACGCATCGTGAGCATGGACCAGTCGCACGTCGCCGCGCTGTCTGTCACAGTGGCGCCGGAGAACTGGTCCGGCCGCCTAACCGTCATCTCCGCGCTCGACGGGAGGGTGACCAACTACGGCGTACCGCGCTATCGCAATTTGGACGGCCAGCATCTCGAGACGCTCGAACTGACGCAGCCCGCGGACGACAGCATCCTCCTGCGCACCCGCATGGTGCAGTCGCGCCGCGAGGTCGTCCTGGCGGCGCGCACAAGGCTCCATCGCGACGGCCGGCCGCTCGAGGCGGAGCGGCAGACCGAGCAAAAGTCCGACCGGATCGCCCAGAAACTCACCCTCGATGCCGGACCGGACGCGGCGGTCACCGTCGAGAAGGTCGTCGCGCTTTACAGCATCAACGACACCGCGATGTCCGAGCCCGGCCTGGAGGCAAGCAAGCGGCTCAGGCGCGTGGGCGGATTCGAAGAGCTTTTTGCCGCGCATTGCGAGACCTGGAAACACCTTTGGGGTCAGGCCGATTTGGCGATCGACACCGACGTCGACGGCGGCACTCAAATGAAGCTGCGTCTCCACGTCTTCCATCTGCTGCAGACGGTTTCGACCCACTCGATCGATCTCGACGTTGGCGTGCCACCGCGCGGCTGGCACGGCGAGGCCTATCGTGGCCACATCATGTGGGACGAGCTTTTCATCTTTCCCTATCTCACCCTGCGCATGCCGGTCTTGACCCGTGCACTGCTACGCTATCGCTACCGACGCCTGCCGGAGGCCCGCCATCTGGCCAAGGAGGCCGGCTGTCGCGGCGCGATGTTCCCTTGGCAGAGCGGCAGTGACGGCCGCGAGGAGAGCCAGCACATCCACCTCAATCCCATGTCGGGGCGCTGGATCCCCGACAACTCCTGGCGCCAGCGCCACATCGGGGCGGCGATCGCCTACAACGTCTGGCAGTACTACGAAACCACGGAGGACCGGCGCTTCATGGCCGACTTCGGTGCCGAGCTGCTGTTCGAGATCGCACGCTTCTGGGCCAGCATGGCACGCTACAATCCCCGGACCGGACGCTATGACATCCGCCGTGTCATGGGTCCGGACGAATTTCATACCGCCTATCCCGGCGCCGACCCCAGGGAAGAAGGTGGGATCGACAACAATGCATACACCAATGTCATGGTCTCGTGGCTGCTGACACGGGCGCTCGACGTGATCGACCTGCTGCCCCACGACCGGCACGAGCGCCTGCGCGACCTTCTCGGACTCGATACCGCCGAACTCGAGCAGTGGGACGAGATCAGCCGGAATCTGGCTGTGCCCTTTCATGACGACGGCATCATCAGCCAGTTCGAGGGCTACGAGAAACTTAAGGACTTCGACTGGGAAGGCTATCGCGAGAAGTATGGCGACCTGCAGCGACTCGATCGGATCCTGGAGGCTGAGGACGACCATCCGAACAACTACAAGGTCTCGAAGCAGGCCGACGTCCTGATGTTATTCTTCCTGTTCTCGACCGAGGAGTTGGGCCAGATTTTCGAGCGCCTGGGCTACGACTTTTCGCCCGAGATGATCTCGAAGAACATCAATTATTACATGCAACGCACCTCCCACGGCTCGACGCTCAGCTGGGTCGCCCACGCCTGGGTGCTCGCCCGGTCCGACCGTCCGCGCTCCTGGGACCTCTTCTGCACCGCCCTCAACAGCGACTTCCACGACCTGCAGGGCGGGACCACCGAGGAAGGCATCCATCTCGGCGCCATGGCAGGAACCGTGGACCTGATCCAGCGCTGCTACACCGGTATCGAAGTCCGCTCCAACACCTTGACCTTCAACCCGCTCTTGCCCGAAGAGCTCAACCGCCTCGAGACGACCCTCCATTATCGGGGCCAGACCCTCGACATAGCGGTCACTCGCGAAAGCCTGGTCGTGTCAAGCAGACCCTTCACCGCGTTGCCGGTAACTATCGCCTATCGGGGTCATGTCCGCGAGATCGGCCCCGGGCAGAGCTACCGCTTCCGCCTGATCGAGCACAAGGTTCACCATCGCGCCATGAAGGAACGCTACCGCGAGGAGCTGCACCGTTGCGGCCCCCGCCCGCCGGGCGAGTCGCACAAGGAGACTGCATGATGAGCGACGACGATCTGATCCTCTGGCTCCCGGACATACGGCGCGGCGACGGCGGCAAGGTGGGCGGCAAGAACGCCTCCCTGGGCGAAATGATCGGACAACTGCGCGACGCTGGCATCCGGGTTCCCGGGGGATTCGCCACGACAGCGGCCGCCTATTGGCTTTTCGTGGCGGAGAACAAGCTCGAAGAGCGCCTCCGGAACAAGCTGGACAGCTTGAAGCCGGATCTTGGGAACCTGGCTGGCGTGGGCAAGGCGGTACGCAAGCTCTTCCTCGATGCCGAGATGCCGGAGCGCCTGCGCAGGGAGGTTCTCGATGCCTACGGGACCATGCGCGAGGAGAGCGGCTGGGACGGCGACGTTGCCGTCCGTTCGAGCGCAACGGCGGAGGACCTGCCCGAGGCGAGCTTCGCCGGCCAACTGGAGACTTTTCTGAACATCCGCGGCGACAGCCAGCTACTCGACGCCGTGCGGCGGTGTTACGCCTCCCTGTTCACCGATCGGGCCATAAGCTATCGCATCAACCACGGTTTCGACCACATGAAGGTCGCGCTCTCGGTCGGGGTCCAGCGGATGGTGCGTTCGGACCTGGCCGGTTCCGGCGTCATGTTTTCAATCGATACGGAAACCGGCTTTCCCCGCAGCGTCTTGATTACGGCCGGCTGGGGACTTGGGGAAACGGTCGTTCAAGGCATGATCGACCCCGACGAGTACCACGTCTACAAGCCTCTGTTGAACGACGAGCGCTATGTGCCGATCCTCGAGAAGAAGCTGGGCGGCAAGGACCAGAAGATGGTCTACGGCAAGGGCAAGGACAGCCCCGCCCGGCTGGTCGAGACTTCGAAGAAGGAGCGGGAGAGCTTCGTCTTGGCCGATCCGGAGGTGGTCCAGCTCGCCCGCTGGGCCACTCTGATCGAGCAGCACTACGAAACGCCGATGGACATGGAGTGGGCCAAGGACGGCAAGACCGATGAGCTCTTCATCGTGCAGGCGCGCCCCGAAACCGTTCAGTCGCGCCGCGAGGCCGGCCATCTCAAGAGCTTCAACCTGAAGGAGACCAAGGGCGACCGCTTGGTTTCCGGCCTGGCGATCGGCGACGCCATCGCCACCGGCACCGTCTGCGCTCTGGAGAGCGCCGCCGAGATCGAGCGCTTCGAACCCGGCGCCGTCCTCGTCACCGGCATGACCGACCCCGACTGGGTGCCGATCATGAAGCAGG
>CAZDBC010000242.1:0-5719 GCA_964503295.1 uncultured Kiloniellaceae bacterium
TTGCGCAGCGACAGCATGAGGTCGCCGGCCTCGAACAGGGGAAAGTCGCCGGCGAGCTCGGGCGTCAGCTCCTCGATGTCATTGAGGTGGAAGAGCTCGCGGTTGATGTCGTCGTTGTGGCCTTCCGGCATGGGGGCGGCGAGCGGCGTGCCGGTCAGGGTGAGCAGCGATTGCAGATCGTTCTCGATCATGAGCTCGGCGAGCGAGAGCTCCGAGAGGATCGCGCCGTCCTCCGCGACGTGCAGCACGGTGTCCTCGCTGTAGGGCGTCGCGAAAGGCGGAAAGGGCGAGACCTCGCCGGTGTGGAAGCGCCGCCCCGGCACCCAGTAGCCGCCGGCCACGGCCGGCTCTATGGAGTGGTGGGTGACGCGCGGCAGGCTCCAGAGCCGCTCGCCGCAGCGGTCCAGCTTGACCAGGCCGACGTTCTCGAAGTTGAAGACGACCGAGCCGTCGGGCTCGACGAGGGCGCCGTGCAGATCCACGTTCCAGTCGCTCTTGGGCGGGTTGGGCAGATGGGGCGCATCGGCATAGTGCGCCATGTAGCTGACCGGCCAGCGCGCCAGCGGCGTGCCGTCGCGCCGCACCAGGCGGATCTCGTTGCTCTCGCTGAAAAAGCCGGAGATCAGGACAAGTTCGCGCCGACCCGGCGGCAGGGCATCGACCGTGACGCCGCGCCCCTCGTAGCGCGCCGCCTGGAGAAAATGGCTCGGCTCGAGACCGGTCAGCACGTCGCGCTCCTGCCAGACCAGTTCGACCGACTGGTAGACGTCGCGCACCGCCTGATAGATCCCGTTGCGCTGCGCGCCCGAAGCCAGGCCGATCGTAAAGGCGACGCCCAGGCAGGCGACGCCGATCCACAACGCGAACAGGAATTTCGGCAGATCGAAGCGTTCCATGGTCTGGCGCCCGTCGCTCTCCGGCTGATGATCCGGCCCGGCCCGCCGCCTCTCGCTTTGACTCGCCTCCGACATGCCGACCGCCAGCGTCGGGATATAGCGCGGAGCCTTGAACAAAGGCTTAATCGGTTGAAAATCAATGATTTGACCGGGGTAACCGCGGCACGACGGGCCGGGGTCCGGAGAGCGCGCAGCGCCGGCCGGGACGGCGGTTGCCGCGGCCAAGGCGCGCGAACTCGCCAGGCCGGCAGGACAAGACTTCGGCCGGTCGCCACAGGAAGCTGTTGAGAGCCGCCGAATGCAGGTTTAGCCTTTTTGAGGCCGCAACGAACGCCGGAGATCGAGATGTTCCTCGCCTTCCGGGCGCGGGCTCTGGGCGCCGCCCTCGCCGTCACCCTGATGACGCTGCCCGCGACCGCTGTCGAAGCCGACGACAGCCGAGCTTCGTCCGGCGGCCCGCTGGATGGCATGGCCTTCGTGGGCAAGATCGGGCCGGCAGAAGCCCCGGACCGCGACGACGTGCTCTACTTCGACGACGGCCACTTCTGGTCGGCCGCCTGCACCAAATGCGGTTTCGCGCCGGCCGTCTACTGGGTGCGCCACGTGGAGGGCGGCATCGAGTTCCGCGGCGTGCTCGAAAGTCCAGAACGCGGCCGTTTCAGCTATCTTGGCAGCGTGCGCGACCAGCGCATAGAGGTCTCGATCCAGTGGCAACGGGAACGCTGGTACGGCGCCATCGACCGCGAACTGGCCTTCCGGGGCCGACTCGCCAAGCCGGACGAAGCATCGCCCAACCTGCAGGCGGCACGGCAGCAGGCCGCGGCCGATTCGCCAGATCCGAATGTCTGCCCCTCCTGAGCGGTGGCGCTGGCTGCTGCTCGGCGGAACCTATGTCCTGCTTGTCGGAACCGGCCTTCTGGCCGGTTATCGGCTCGCGGACTTCGCGATGATAGACGTCCGGCCGTCGAACGAGCCGGAGATCCACGCCATGGTAATGGCAGTGGTCGCCCTCTATGTCGTCGCGGCGGCGCTGCCTTTCGTTCCGGGCGCCGAGATCGGCTTCGGACTGATTCTCGCGCTCGGCCCGCGCATCATACCGCTGGTCTATCTGGCCATGGTGGCGGCGCTGCTGCTCGCCTTCCTGATCGGCCGGTTCGTGCCGTTGCGCGCCTGCGCGGCCGTCTTCGACTTCGCACGGCTGCGCCGGGCACGCGACCTGGTGTTGCGCCTGGAGCCGCTGGGTCAGCAGGAGCGGCTTTCCCTGCTCGTCGGACAGGCCTCGACCCGCGGCCTGCCGTTTCTGCTCCGATACCGCTACCTGGCGCTGGCCCTCGCCATAAACCTTCCGGGCAACACGGTGATCGGCGGCGGCGGCGGGCTTGCGCTTGCCGCCGGGATGAGCGGTCTCTATCGGCCCCTGCCCTTCGCCGCCACCATGGCGCTGGCGGTCGCGCCCCTGCCGCTGGCGATCCTGCTCAGCGGCGAGCTCCCAGGGCGTTGACGCGCTCCACCGCGAAGAGCTCGACCGGTCGGGCGCGGCCGCGCAGTTCCGTCCGGCCGAGAGACACGGCCTCGAGGTCGACACCCAGATCCATGCGGTCGAGAAGATCGCCCGAGACCAGCAAATCACGGTTGAACTGCTTGCAGGCCTCCTGGATGCGCGCCGCGGTGTTGATGGTGTCGCCAAAGTAGACGATCTCGCGCTTGTCGTCGCCGCACTCCCCGGCCACGATCGGACCGCCGTGCAGGCCGGCCCGGAAGCCCGGCACCGCGCCGAAGTCGCGCCGATAGGATTCGGCCTTGGCGGCGATGCGATCCTGGATCGCGAAAAAGCAGCGCAGACAGCGGGCGTCCTCGGTTCCCGCGCTGAGCGGCCAGGTCACCACCACCTCGTCGCCGATGTATTCGTGGGTCTCGCCGCCGTAACGCCGCGTCACCTGCGCGACGTCGAAGAAAAAGCGCGAGATCATCTCGTAGGCGCCGGCGCCGCCGAGCCGCTCCGCCAATGCCGTCGAACCGGAGACGTCGAGGAACATGAACACGCGCTCCTCTTCGAGCGGACGGTGATAGCGACCGAGCAGCAGATTGACGAGCACGCGGCCGCCGACGATGCCGCGCACCATGAGCAGGAACTGCAGCACCACCCCGATGCCCAGCGCGTAACCGGTATCGCGCGCCAGGTCGAGCAGCGGGGTCTCGACATCGAAGCGGTCGAACAGGAAGACGCCGCCGAGCAGGTAGGCGATCAGGATCAGGCCCGTCGTGACCAGCGCCTTGGCCGCGAAGACGGCGCCGAACGGCCAGCGGCGCAGCACCTCCCGCACCTTGCCCTCGGCGACGAACAACTCGAAGCCGAAAGTCAGGCCGACGATCAGAATGCCCTGGGCGGCGAAGTTGGGCGCCCAGCGCAGGAGATCGCCTTCCTGGATGAAGGGCATGTAGGCGAGGCCAGCCGCAGCGCCGGCAAGGAGGAGCAGCGCGAACAGTCTCATACGCTGCCCGATATGCCGATCCATCTCCCCCTCCCGCCTTGCGGCCAGCCGGGACAGGGAATCCCGTCGCCCGCGAAGACGCAAGGGGCGCAGGATCGCGCCGGTTCCATGGAAAGGGGAACCGTGATGGCCCCGGAAGAGGCTCTAGCGACCCCGGATCGCTACCCCGAGGCCTGTTGCGCCAGGGCGCTCGACCGCCCGATGGAGCTGTTCAAGGAAAGGCCTGCCCGACGACAGGACAGATCGGGCAGCGGCCGCAGGGCAGGAGGCACGCGCCGGCGGCGAGCCGTCAGCCGGCCGCGCGCTCTCTCCAGGCCGACATGGAGCCGAGAAAGACGTCGACGCGGTCGAAACCGGCGCGCTGCAGGACGCCGGCTGCGATGCTCGCACGCGCGCCGCTGCCGCACATCAGGGTGTAGGCGCGATCTCTGGCAAGCGAGGGGTGCCGATCGGGCAGTTCGCCGACGTAGAGATGCCTGGCGCCGGCGATCTTCTCGTCCTCGACCTCGTCGATGCCGCGCACGTCGAGCAGCTCCCAGCCGTTCGGCCTCTTCCGGCGCGCCGCCACCGCCTCGGCGTCGATGAACGGAAGGGTCGCGAAGTCGCGCCCGTCGGTCACCCAGCCGACGACGCCCGGCAGGTAGCCGACAACGTTGTCGTAGCCGATGCGCGCGAGCTGGATTGCCGCCTCGCCTGCCTGCGCCTCGTCGTCGGCAATCAACAGGAGGTTGTCGTGCTCGGCGAGCAGCCAGCCGGCAAAGGCGGCGATCATGTCGGCCGGCAGGCAAAGAGCGCCGGGCAGGTGGGCGGCGCAGTAGGCCTCGAAGGGACGCACGTCGACCGGCACGCAGCCCTCCTGCAGGCGCACCATGGCCGCCTCGGTGGTCAGGGCCGGCGGCACGGGCGGGCGAGCCGGCAGCGCCGCGCCTTCCAGGTTGAGCCGCTCCATGGTGCGGAAGTAGGGCGGCTGATAGTGGTGTTCGCCGAGCTTGCGTGCGATGAATTCGGCACGGTCCTCGATGCGCAGCAGCGGGTTGTTGTGCCGCTCGTAGCCGAGCGTCGAGAACTCGCGCGCCGCCATTCCGGACCCGCAGACCGAGCCGGCGCCGTGCGCGGGATAGACGATGGCCTGGTCGCCGAGCGCGAGAAGCTTGCGCAGGCTGTCGAACAGCAGGCCGGCGACCTCCTCGGCCCGGTCAGGGTAGAAGTCGGTGCGCCCGACGTCGCCGATGAAAAGGGCATCGCCGGTGAACACGCCGACCGCCTCCGCCCCGAAGCTCCGGTCGGAGATCGCGAACGACAGGCTGTCGTCGGTGTGTCCAGGCGTTTCCAGGACCTTCAGCTCGAGATCGCCGAACGCGAAGGCGTCGCCCTCACGCACCGTGTCGGCGTAGCGCACCGGGGCGGCCGGATTGGGTCCGTGGTGAACCGGCGCGCCGGTCAGCTCGGCGAGAGCCGCTGCGCCGGAGACCAGATCCTCGTTGCGGTGGGTCTCGAAGATGGCGGTGATGCGCGCGCCGTGGCGCGCGGCGACATCGACGTAGACCGCGCAGTCGCGGCGCGGGTCTATCACCGCCGCCTCGGCCCCGTCGCCGACAACATAGGAGAGATGGGCGAGACCTTCGGTCTTGATCTTCTCGACGAACATGAGCGGGCCTTCTGCCGTTGCGCCGGGAGTCTAAGGGTCGTCGAGGCAAAAGGTTCCATCGGTCAGGCTTCGACGCCGGCTTCCCGACGCCGGCCCAGCCGCGCCCAGAGAACCAGGCCGAACGCGACGAGCGCCAGCGGCGAGATCGCGAGGTCTTCGGGGATCGTCAGCACCCAGCCGGTGAAGCCGGCAAGCAGAGACCAGAGCAGCGGAATAAGGGCAAGATGCAGCGGCGGCCGCGGCACGGCCAGCAGCAGCAGGGCCAGCGTGAAGAGCGCGGTCGGCCCAGGTGACAGGCCGACCAGGCGCGCCGCAAGCCAGCCGGGATCCGCCGGCCCGGTCGCGACGAGGCCGGCGATCAGCGGCGGCAGGACGAGCGCGATGAGCGCCAGCGCCAGGCCGGCGCGCGCGAAGAGGTCTCGGCGCCAGCGGAACGCCGCCTTGCCGAGGCCGACCAGGGTGACGGCGAGCAGTGCCGCCTGAAGCAGGAAGACCCAGCCGTAAAGCGGCGCGGCGAAGTTGAGTGGCGCGAAACGCTCGAGGTGGAAGCCCCAGCCGCACCAGGCCCAGGCGGCGGCGAGGAGCAGGCCGATCGCCCGGTCGCTGCCCCGGAAAGGCCTCAGGGTCAGGGCGAGCGCGGCAAGGGCCAGCGCGACCACGGCGAGGTGGGCCGGCCAGAGCGC
>CAZDBC010000243.1:0-5718 GCA_964503295.1 uncultured Kiloniellaceae bacterium
GCGATCGGTCGCGGCTTCGGCCGGGCGCGTGCGAACGCGCCTGGATCCGGTGACTGGCATGGTGTCCCTCCCGCAGCTTTTCGTTGGTGCTCCAGGCACCTTGTAGCGCGACGCCAGGGTGCTCCACCACTGCCAAAAAAGAATCGCCGACTCAGTCGGCTGCCGAGCCGCTCTCCAGGGCGTTGACCGTCCAGTCGTAGGCGTGGTCGTGGATGTCCTGCGCCTTCGCGAGCCGCTCCGCGAGCTCCGGCGCCGCGTAGCGGCGTAGATGGGCAAGCAGAGCCGCCTCGTCGCCGAAGTCCTCCTGGAACCAGACGTAGATGCTCGAGACGACCAGGCGTCCATCGACAAATCCGACGCCGCGCGGATCGTTGACGTAGGCGCGCGCCGCCGCGTCCAGGCGCCGGTCGTGACCGGCGCCCGTCAAAGCCTTGGCCGACAGGTTCGGGCAACCGACGGCCGCGCAGTTGACCACGTAGTGGACGCGCGCGTCGCCCCAGATCGGGCGCAGGATGCGGTGCTCGATATCGTTCAGGCTGAGCGCCTCGCCCTCGACCTCGACCAGTTCCCGGTCCCAGGGGCCGTCGCTGAACCAGCCCGGCGAGATGTCGATGTCGCGGATACTCTCGACCGGCCAGTGGTCGGCCACCACGCGCAGGGTCAAGGCATTGTAGAGATTGACCCAGAAGGCGAACTGCTCCGGCCGGTCAAAGCCATCGATCGGCGTTGCGCTCAGGCGCGCGATGTAGGCATCGAGCTCGGCGCGCCCATCGCGCGCCAGCCCGGCATAGTCGACGCGGCGAACGCCCTCGCCGTCCAGCCGGCTGAAGCGGGCGACGAGCTCGCTCAGCGCGCCATGGTCGATGGTTTCGCTCGATTGGGGATCGTGCGCCTGCCAGCGCGGCCAAAGGTCGGCCGAAGGCGCGAAAAGAGCGGCAAAGGACTCGATGCCGCCCAACGGCAGCAGGAGCAGCAGCGGCCACAGCAGCCGCCCGGCCCGCCGGCCGAGACGGCCGGAAGGTCGAATGCAGGGACTCATGGCGAGCGCCTGTTCCGGAAGTTGCCGCATGACACCGAAGACGTGGTCGGCGGACCGGCCGGCGTCAGCGGCAGCCCGCTTCACGTCGTTTCACGACTGCGTGTCCGCGGGGCAGCGGACCGGGCGGCTGCCGTAACGGTGCGTCACCGGCTCGGCATGACCTCGGCGATCTGCTCCAGATAGGGACGCACCGCGGCCTTGTCCTCCGGCGTCGAGCTGAAGGCCTCGATCATGCGCTGGGTCATTTCGAGCTGCTGCCGCGCCGATTCCTTCTGCTCGGCCGTCAACGTCGTATCGTTGGCGAGTTGCCGGCGCGCATTCTCGATCTCGCCGCGCATCTGGGCGATCTCCTGCGCCGAGGTCACGGCGACGTAGGCGCGCACCACCCGGCTCGCCACCGAGGTCCACTGCTCGAGGCCGCTGAAGCCGTGCTGCTGCGCAATGCCCAGAAATTCGTCGCGGGCGCTCGAGTGCTCCATGAAGCGCAGCGTGTTGGCGAACGGGTTGGTGGGATCGGGGCGCGCCTCGGGCGGCGCCTCGTCCTTGTGCTTCTGACCCAGGCTTTGCATGTCGGGATAGGAAGCCAGAAAACCGGTGATCTGCTCGTCGCGCAGCGGCGTCTCCTGGGCCGCGGCGGATCCGGCGGTCAGGCCGACGGCGAGAGCAAGGGCCAGAGCGAACAGGCGCATGTCGTTCTCCTCATAGAAACTCATGTTCGGCGCACGCGGACACTTGCCGCGCGTCGGCCGCCTTTGGCCGGGACAGTAGTGCAAGCCGGGCAGACGGGAAAGACCGCCGCGCCGCCGGCGGCGGAGCGCGGCCGAGCCGACCCGCGACGGCCTTAACCCTCTCCGTTCACGGATTGGCAAGATATGCGATGTCACAACGTCGTCACAGGGTCGCCGCGCCTGTCGCGCTTTCGCCCCGACCAACCAAGAGCCTGACCTAACAAAAGAAGGACGCGCAGGAATGGCTTCACTCGACCTCTCGTCCGACAGAACACCGGCCGCGCGAGAGGCCAGGCCGCGCCTGCGGTCTTCAGGCAGCGAACCGTCGGCCGCCGGCGGCGCGGTCTCCGATGCCTTTCTCGACCACTACCTGCGCCGGATCGACCCCGAAGTCGCCGCAAGCTTCACCGAGGAGCAGCGCGAGGCGATCAAACTGATGCTTGGCGCCCGGCAGCTTGCCCGCCACCTGGTCGAGTTGCGCCGTTCGATCCCGATCGCTGGAAAGCGCTTCTATGTGGTCCTGCTGTTCGGCCGCGAGCGGCGGCAGTTCCAGCGCCTTTACAGCCAGGGCACGGCAACGCTTGGGGCGACTCTGCTCGGCCACGGCCTGACCGCGATCGGCTGCCTCCTGCCCTTCG
Organism: uncultured Kiloniellaceae bacterium; assembly: GCA_964503295.1. Taxonomy (GTDB): domain Bacteria; phylum Pseudomonadota; class Alphaproteobacteria; order Kiloniellales; family Kiloniellaceae; genus CAZDBC01. The sequence continues at coordinate 2,406 of CAZDBC010000243.1, forward strand.
CGCTGCTCGCTGCCCTCTGGTTCTAGCTGCCCGCCCCTCATCGGACCTCGCGCCGACTCCCGCAAAGGGCCTAGACTGACCCCTCGTTGCACGAAAGACGGTGGGAGAGGCGGTCTTGCCACAGGCCGAAGCGGATCACAGCTTCGCCCCGGATGGCGCCGCCGGCCGCGCCAGGGCGCGCGCGCTGGCGCGCGGCGTGGCGCGTTTCCTCGCCGATTACGACATCGCCAGCCTGACCGAGTTCCGTCTGCGCAGCGGGCGGCGTGCCGACCTGATCGGTCTCGGCGCCGACGGCAGCGTCGTCATCGTCGAGATCAAGTCCAGCCTGGCGGACTTTCGCAGCGACCATAAATGGCGCGACTATCTCGAATTCTGCGACCGCTATTTCTTCGCGGTGCCGCAGGATTTCCCGCAGGCCGCGCTGCCCGAGGACTGTGGCCTCATGGTGGCCGATGCCTATGGCGCGGCGATCCTGCGCGACAGCCCGTGCTATGTCCTCGCCGGGGCGCGACGCCGCGCCCTGCACCTGCAGTTCGCACGCGCCGCAGGGCAGCGCCTGCGTCTGCTCGCCGATCCCGATTGAGCGGCAGGGTGACACAAAGCCGGCTTCCGGTCGCCCGGGCCATCCACCGTCCCCGCCACGAGGGCGATGTCGTGGCTGCAGCAGCGAGACAGGAAAACATCGTGGCCAGCCCACAGCGGATGCCAACGCGGCGGCCCCGGCGACACGAGACGCCGGCCCGGCCCGATCACCTCCGCCCACGCCGCGCGCGATGAAATTCGCGTTGACGATCGGGCTCGCCGTCGGCGCCGTCGTATTCCTGGCGCTCATCCTCCGTGAGGGCGTCGACGACGTGCTCGCGGCCGTCTCGGTCGCGGGCTGGAGCATTTTGTTCGTCGTTCTCGCGCATGGGCCGGTTCTTGTCGCGCGGGGGCTCAGTCTCCGCGTTCTTCTCGATCGCGATCCGCGCTTGTCGACAGGCGTCCTTACCTGGATCTGGTGGATCGGCGAATCGGTCAACAATCTGCTCCCCGTTGCTCAGATAGGTGGCGAGGTCGTGCGCGCCCGCCTCATCGTCCGTGCCGGCCTGCCTGCCGCCGAGGCCGCCGCAACGGTCATCGTGGGACTGACCGCAGGCAAGTTGATGCTGGCCGTTTTCGCTTCGCTCGGCATCGTCGCGCTCGCCGTGGTGCTCGCGGTCGACACCGACGGGATGGCGGTTCAGCTGGCGGTCGCGATCACGGCTTTCGGTACGCTGGTGCTCGGCTTCTACTGCGTGCAGCGGAGCGGCCTGTTCCTGCGATTGGCCCGGCTCAGCGAACGGCTCGCGGGCGGCAGAAAGTGGGCCGCGCTGAGCAATGGTGCGGCCTCGCTCGACCGTGCCATCGCCGCCCTCTACCGTAAGCACGGGCGATTCGTTGCCGCCTGTCTCTGGCGCCTCGGCGCATTCCTCGCCGGGGTCGGAGAACTCTGGCTCACGCTCTACCTCCTCGGACATCCGGTCTCGCCGGCCGCCGCGCTGGTTCTCGAGAGCCTCAGCATCGCGGTGCGGAAGGCCGGCTTCTTCATACCGGCAGCGCTCGGGCTGCAGGAGGGAAGCTACCTGGTGCTGGGCGCGCTGATCGGCCTGCCCGGTCCCGTGGCTCTCAGCGCGGCGCTGGTCAAGCGATTCCGAGAGATCGTGCTCGGCGCACCCGGCCTCCTGGCCTGGCAAGCGATCGAGCGCAAGGAATTCCTCGGCCGCCGCAACCTGCGGACCTGAGAGGACGACGCGGTTGGGCGGTGACAGCGCATGGGACGGCTATCCCCCCGACTGCTCCACGGCGAGCTTACGGACGCTCTCGTAGACCTCGCGGCAGCGCGCGAGCAACTTCTCGCTGCCGGCGAGGTCCACTTCGGCCTTCGCCCGCTCCTTGTCGCTGTCGGGCCGATAGCTGCCGCGGAACTTGCCCTTGAGGGCGGGGTTGCGCGCATCCATCAGCCTGTAAACCTGCCGGACATTTTCTTCGGTGTGCTGGAAGCGCGCGAAGCTGGTGCCAAACCGCCCGTTGAGCGCATCGATTACCGAACCGAAATCGGTGATGACCTGTGCGAACGGAGCGACAACGAAGGCATCGCTATAGTCCAGGCATCGACGATAGTAGCCGAGATAGCCACGGAGAACGTCCCGGGGCCTCAGAAACGGATACTTGACGACCAGCGATCGCGCGACTTCGGACGGCTCGCGCACCACCACGCACGTTGGCACGCCGTACCGGGCCGCGCGCACGATCTGCGCCGGCACGTGCAGGTGGTCGGCCATCTTGACCGGGCGCCCCTGGGCGAGCGTGAAGGCGATCGTGGCGAAGGTGTTGCCGCAGCGGGGAAATCCCTCGATCACGACCTCGGTGTCGAGCCGCGTAGCCCGGGGCGAGCGAAAGCCGGTATGGAGCGCATAGAGGGGATAGAAAACGCCCGGATGCGCCCCAGCCGCGTAGTGCAGCACGGCCGCATAGCCGGCGGCGCGAACCAGTGCAGCCTTGAAGCGATTGGTGCTTGGCTCGACGACGAATCGATCGTGCATCAGCGCGATCTCAAAAGCGGGCAGGTTATTGAACGGCCTGCGCACTTTGGCGCGGACGGGCTCCGTGACGCAATCCATACGCGGCCCCTTTGCGGCCTGTACGCCGATCGCGATGGCTGGAGTCGCATCACCGTGAACGAGCCGTCGGCCGGACGAGAGACCTCCGCCGCCACGTCAATCGGGGGCTCCGGCACGCCGGGAGCACGCTCGGCCCCGAGGCGCAGACCGGGCTCGCCGGCATTCATTCACGATCGTTCAACACTTTGCGTCCTCGTCTTCAACGAGACTGGTCGCGAGCCTACTCTTGTCGTCAGTGGGCAGCAACGTGCCGTGACCCTACAAGGAGTGCGCAGTGGAGAGGATTCCTGTGAGGCGCAATCCCGAGGCGTGCCGGAGACGCGTGAAATCGCCAATGCCTGCGTGCAAGATTGCAGAGGTCGCCTATCGGGTCTTCACTGCCATGAACGCGGTGAAGTCGGCTTGGCGCAGCGACTCCGGGTTTCGCAATCAAACTTGGGGCGCGATTGCCATGATCGTCGTGCTCGCCGTCCTCCAGCCGGCTCCCCTCTGGTGGGCGCTCGCGATGTTCGCGTTGCTTCTAACGCTCGCACTGGAATTGATGAACTGCGCTCTCGAGGATCTCCTCGACTGGATTCACCCGCAATTCCATTCAACTGTAAAACGGATCAAGGACCTGGTAGCCGGTGCGGTCGTGACGGCCTCGCTCGGTGTCTTGGCGATCGGTGTCC
>CAZDBC010000244.1:0-5713 GCA_964503295.1 uncultured Kiloniellaceae bacterium
GACATCGACCGCGAGACGCGCCAGAGCCGGGCGGCGATCGGGGTCGTGCCCCAGGAGCTGAACATCGATCCCTTCTTCACGCCGCGCGAGCTGCTCGAGCTGCAGGCCGGCCTGTTCGGCGTGCCCCCGCGCGAGCGCCGCACCGACGAAATCCTGGCCGCCCTCGGCCTGAGCGACAAGGCCAAGGCCTATGCCCGGACCCTCTCTGGCGGCATGCGCCGGCGCCTGATGGTGGCCAAGGCAATGGTGCACTTCCCGCCCGTGCTGGTGCTCGACGAGCCGACGGCCGGGGTCGACATCGAGCTGCGCCAGAAGCTCTGGTCCTATGTGCGCCGGCTCAATCGCGAGGGCACCACTGTGCTGCTGACCACCCACTACCTGGAAGAGGCCGAGCAGCTCTGCGATCGCATCGCCATCATCAACCACGGCGAGGTCATCGCCTGCGACCGCACGGAGGCGCTGCTCGCGCGCATCGACAACAAGAGCCTGATCCTCGAGCTGGCGGCCCCGCTCGCGGCTGTGCCCGAATCGCTGGTCCCGTTCCAGGCCGAACTGATCGCGCCGGCGCGGCTTCAGTTCTCCTACCACGCGCGCGAATGCCACGTCGCCGAGATCCTCGACGCCGTGCGCGCCGCCGGTCTCTCGATCGTCGACCTGCGCACCGAAGAGAGCGACCTGGAAGACATCTTCCTGCAGCTCACGCGCGGCAGCCACGACCCGACACCCGACAACAGCGCGGCCCGCGCGCCGGGGCACGAATCCCATGCGCGCAGTGCCTGATCAGGCGGGCAGGGGCAGGCCGGCGGGCGGCGCGTTCGCCTGCCTGATCCTGCTGCTTCTGGGGGCCTGCGCGCCGCGGCTGGCCGAGCCCGGGGCGATGGTCGATGCCGACCCGCGCCTCGAGCTGGACGACCCGAACGGCGCGCACTTCGTCACCTCCGACGGGCTGGCCCTGCCGCTGCGTGTCTGGGAACCGGACGTACCGGGGGCGTGCGCTGCGGCCGACGAGACGTCGGCACAGGCGGGGGCACAGGCGGGGCCGATTGCCACGGCCGACGACTGCGCGCCGCGCGAGACCGAACCCGAGGCGCCCAAGGCGGTCATTCTCGCCCTGCACGGCTTCAACGACTACTCCAACGCCTTCGAGAAACCGGGCCGCTACTGGGCGACGCGCGGCGTCATCACCTACGCCTACGACCAGCGCGGCTTCGGCGCGGGGCCGCGGCGCGGCCTCTGGCCGGGCGCCAAGCTGCTGGTGCGCGATCTGAACGAGGCGGCGCGTCTGATCGACGCCCGCCATCCCGACCTGCCGCTCTATCTGCTCGGCGAGAGCATGGGCGGCGCGGTGATTCTGGTCGCCATGGCGAGCGAGGATCCGCCGCCGGCCGACGGCGTCATCCTGGCCGCGCCCGCGGTCTGGGCGCGCGAGACCATGCCGCTGGTGCAGCGCGCGACGCTCTGGCTGGCGGCTCATACCATTCCCTGGGCCAGCTTCACCGGCGAGGGGCTGGGCGTGCAGGCTTCCGACAACCTCGCGATGCTGCGCGCGCTCGGCCGTGACCCGCTGTTCATCAAGGAGACCCGGGTCGATGCCGTATACGGCCTCGTCGAGCTGATGGACCGCGCGCTCGCCGCCGGCCCGCGGCTGCGGGTGCCGGCGCTGCTGCTTTACGGCGAGAACGACGAGATCGTCCCGCCGGAACCGACCTTCCGGCTGTGGCGCAGCCTGCCCGCGGAGGCCGCCGCACGGCAGCGGCGCGCGCTCTATCGCGAGGGCTGGCACATGCTGCTGCGCGACCTGGGCGCGCGCGCAGTGCTGGACGACGTCCTGGCCTGGATCGAGAGGCCCGATGCCGCACTGCCCTCCCTGGCCGACCGGCGCGCCCGCGAGGCCCTGGCCGATACGGCCGGGGACGCCGCCTCCGAGGTGGCGACCGGGCACGACCGGCCGGCGTTAAGCGGCAGTTAAGCCGAATTCGCGACAATTTCCCCCGGCCGCCCGCCAGGGCTGACCGTGACAGAACGCCGGCGCCGCTGCCGGCCGGGGACCGGACCTCCCAGCTCTTTCGCAGGGTCTCCGGCCGGCGCGCCTCGGGAGGAGACCGTCATGCTGCCGCTGCTGTTCGACCAGGCCCAGCAGCTCGCCGACTACGCGCGCGGCGCGCTCCAGCAGCTCGGGGCTAAGTCGACGAACAAGGTCGAGGCCGGGCCAGCCGAGCACGCCGACCAACAGCGCGCCCGCTTCGCCGAGGATGCCAGCACTTTGCGCCTTTCCGGCGCCCGGCGCGCTATCGCCAATGGCGAGGATGCGGATAACGCCTTGGCCGCCGAAGGGCGCCGCCGGTCCTCCGCCAGCCTGCAGGGCGCGCTCTCGGCCGCGACCGCCCAACTGCGGCGCGATGCGGTTGGCGCCTTCGGCGCCCTCGGCATGGAGCGCGGTCTCGCCGAGCGGGCGGGCAAGGCGCTTGCCGAGGCGGCGCGCGAAGCAACCAGGGGCGCCGATTTCGCCGCGCAGATCTCCAGCCTGACCGCGACCGAGGAAACCCGGGTCGGCGGCAACGGCTTCTACTACGGCGCCAGCATGGCCCTGCGTCAGGTGGAGCTGTCCTACGACGCCGAAAGGGGCAGCTTCTCGGCCACGGTGATCGAGGTCTCCATCAGCCTGGAGGTTGCGTCGGGCTCGATGATCGAGCGGCTCGATCCCCTGGTGCTCGACCTCGCCGGCCGCGAGGCCGACCTGCGCCAGGCGACCAGCGGCCTGTTTCTCGCGCCGGACGGGCCGCGCCCATCGCCGGAGGCGCGCGATCCGAGCGCCGAGATGAGCGCCCTGCTCCTGCTCGACGCCGCCGAGCGGGCGGAGAACACCGCCGAAACGGCCGAACAGGAGTCCGCCGGGGACGCCTCCACGGACGGCGCGGCGGCCTGGCCGGCGCGCCTGCGCCTCGATGCGGTCGTGCCCCTGCTGCTGCCGCGCGAGTCGGTGGCGTCCGCTCCCGCCGTGGCGCCGGTCGACCTCAGGGCCTGACCGTCACGCCTATTCGGCTGCTGCGCCACGCCCCAGATTGGCCGGATCGCTCTCCGGCGCCCAATAGAGCAATCGCCGCAGCAGGCGATCGACCGTCAGGTAGAGCCCGACCGCGAAGAGCGCCAGCACCAACAGCGCCGCGAACATGACGTCGATCTGCATGCGCGCGTTGGCGTGCAGCATGAGATAGCCGAGACCGGCCGAGGCGCCGACCCACTCCCCGACCACCGCGCCGATCGGCGCGACCGCCGTGGCCACCCGCAGCCCGGAAGCGAACGCGGGCAGGGCGGCGGGCAGACGGATCAGCCGCAGGACCTGCCAGCGGCTGCCGTTCATGGTGCGCGCGAGGTCGAGCCAGCCCGGCTCCGTCCGGCGCAGGCCGTCGTAGAAGGCGGCGGTGACCGGAAAGTAGATGATCAGGGTCGCCATCGCGACCTTCGAGGCGAGGCCGTAGCCGAGCCACAGCACCAGCAGCGGCGCCAGGGCGAAGACCGGCAGGGCCTGGCTGACCACCAGCAGCGGCAAAAGCCAGCGGCGCACCGGGCGGAAGCTGCTCATGACCAGCGCGCTGCCGGCGCCGAGCAGGCTGCCGAACAGCAGGCCGAGCAGGATCTCGGCGATGGTGAAGGCGGCGTGATAGGCGACGATCGCCGGGCGCGCGGCCAGCGCCTCCAGGACGGCGAGCGGGCCGGGCAGGATGTAGGGCGGCACGCCGGTCAGCCAGACCACGGCCTGCCAGCCCGCCAGCAGCGCGGCCGTGATGGTCAGGCCGCGCAGGGGCGCGTTCACGAGACCTCCAACAGGCGCTGCAGCAGGCGCGCCTGGTCCGCGAGCACCGTCGAGTCGCCCGGCGCGCGCGGCTTGGCGCCGGCCGGAACGAGCGGCGAATCGAGCCGTGCCGGTCGTCCGGCCAGGATCAGGACCCGGTCGCCGAGCAGCAGCGCCTCCAGGGGATCGTGGGTGACCAGCAGCACCGTGCGCCCGGCCAGCAATTCGGCCGCCAGCGCCTGCAGGCGCGCCCGCGTCACCACGTCGAGCGCGGCGAAGGGCTCGTCCATCAGCACCACCGGCCGGTCCTCGGCGAGCGTCCGTGCAAGTGCCGCGCGCTGCCGCATGCCGCCGGAGAGGCTCGCGGGCAGGGCCCCGGCGACCTCGGCCAGGCCGACCCGTTCCAGCAGCTCCAGGGCGCGCGCGCGCGACGCCGGAACCCCGCGCAGGTCGTAGCCCAGAACCAGGTTGTCGAGCACGCTGCGCCAGGGCAGCAGCAGGTCCTGCTGGGCCATGTAGGCGAGGCGGCCGTCGAGCGGGCCGCCGTCGCTCGCCCGGATGTCGCCCTCGACCCCGGCGTCGTGCAGGCCGGCGACGAGGCGCAGCAGGCTGGTCTTGCCGACTCCGCTCGGGCCGAGCAGGCAGGTGATCTCGCCGGCCGGCAGCTCGAGATCGAGCCCGTCGAACAACAGATCGCCGCCGTAGCGCAGGCGCGCCCCCGCCACCGTGACGGCCGGCGCGGGATTCGCGGAAGCGGGCGCGATGGTCTCGGGCGCGGGCGGACCGGGCGGCTGGACGTTCATGCCGCAGAAGCTGCAGCTTTCCGCCGCCCCGTCAACCGCGATGCGGCGACGGCGCGGCCGCGCCGCCCTCCGGACCCCGGGGGCGGCAGGCCGTTCCGCCGACCAGGAAGGAGCTCACATGCGCGGGTCGTCGTCCTCCTTCACATAGGTGATGGTCCAGGGTCCCGCGCTGTTCAACTGGATCACCGTCTCGCCCTCGGCATAGGCATAGTGCGCCATGCCCGGCGCAAAGGCGAAGAAGCCGCCTGGCTCCAGTGCGGTCGCCGCGTCGGGATCGGCATTTTTCCCCATGCCGATCCGGAACGTCCCGGAAATCACCGTCACGATCTCGGGCTGGCCGTGGAAATGGGGCGCGATATGGAAGCCGTCGGGGAGCTTGAGGCGCATGGCGAACAGGCCTTCGCCGCTCGGATCGCCGTGGAGGACCGAATAGGACGCTCCCTCGGCCAGCGATGCCGGGCCCGGCCGGTAGGCGAAGTCGTCGGCCTCGATCAGAACGTGATCCTCCGCGGCCCGTGCGGCGGATGCCAGGAGCGCGGTGGCCACGACGGCAACGGCGATCCGTCGGGCAGAACTTCCCGTCGACGCTCGCAAGGTGATCATGGGGTCTTCTTCTCCTCGTGCGGTTGCCCGGGCTCTCGCGGGCGCGGGCTCGGGTCGAGGCGCCGCTCGCTCGAACCGCCGACCGGCGGTGCCTGTGCCGAGGACCCTAGGGCAGGGCGCCGTGCCGTGCTTGGCCCTTTGCTGGTTCTTTTCCGGGGCTTTCGTGAGCCCCGGCACGAAAGGCGGGGCGCCGGCTCGGACCCTGGCCGTCACCAGAAAATCCCACGGAAATGCCAAGCAAAGGTCCAAGCGGCGAACGGCTGGCCGCACTATTTTGCCGTCAGCGATACAATCTGAGGGGATCGAGAGATGACAGCGTTCGAGCAGGCGAGCGTCCGGGAAATCGGGCCGACGCCGGAAGATTCCGAGTTCGTCAGCTTCTGGAACGAGGTGCTGGCGCCGAAATTCATCCGCTTCCGCCACATCCTCGTCGACGGCCTGAGCCGCCACAGCGAAGCGGTGTTTCCCAAGCTTCCGGTCCGTCCCGGCGACCGCGTGCTCGACGTCGGCTGCG
>CAZDBC010000245.1:0-5703 GCA_964503295.1 uncultured Kiloniellaceae bacterium
GGCAACGGCGCCGCCGGCGAGGCCATGACCGTCTTGACCCGGCGCCTGCCGGGTCACCACGTGCTACTCAACGCCGAGATCGACGGGCGCTTTCCGGCCCATCACCCGGACCCGACCGTGCCGGCCAATCTCGAGCAGCTGCGCGAAGCCGTACGCGAAGAGGGCTGCGAGCTCGGCATCGCCTTCGACGGCGACGGCGACCGGATCGGCGTGCTCGACGGGCGGGGCCGCGTGCTGTGGGGCGATCAGATCATGCTGCTGTTCGCCCACGACATCCTGCGCCGCCATCCGGGTGCCACCATCATCGCCGACGTCAAGGCGAGCCAGGTGCTGTTCGACGGTATTGCGGCGGCGGGCGGAAAGCCCCTGATGTGGAAGACCGGACATTCGCTGATCAAGGCCAAGATGGCCGAGACCGGCGCGCCGTTCGCGGGCGAAATGAGCGCCCATCTCTTCTTCGCCGACCGTTACTATGGCTATGACGACGCACTCTACGCGGCCGTCCGGCTCATCGAGATCCTGGGCCGCGAGGAGCCCTCGCTGGCCGCGTTCCGGGATTCGCTGCCGCAGGTGGTCAATACGCCGGAGCTGCGTTTTCCCTGCCCCGAGGCGCGCAAGCAGGCGGTGGTCGAGGAGGTGCGCGCGCGCCTGGCCGCCGCCGGCGCGGAAGTTACCGCCATCGACGGGGTGCGTGTGCGAACCGCCGACGGCTGGTGGCTGTTGCGCGCGTCCAACACCCAAGACGTTCTGGTTGCCCGCTGCGAAGCCGCCGAGGAAGAGGGGCTGCGGCGCCTGATGGCGGCATTGTCAGGGCAACTGGAAGAGTCCGGCCTCGCATTGCCGGCCGCTTAGGCCCCATCAAGCCGGGAACGGGAAAACGCCTGCGATGCGCTTCTTCTTCTACGGCACCCTGATGGACCCGCAGGTGCGACGGGCCGTACTCGGGCGAAGCGACGATCACCTGCTTATCGAGCAGGCGGTGCTCCCCGGCTACCGGCGGATCGCCGCGACTTCGGGCAACGTGCCCGTGCTGATGCGGGTTTCCGGCGGACGCGTGCGCGGACTTCTGGCGCAAGGTCTGGAGCCGGCCGATCTGTGGCGCATTGCCCATTTTGAGGGGCGCCACTATCACCCCTTCCGCCGCCGCGTCATCGCCCGACACGGTCACCGGCTCGAGGCCTGGGTGTTCCTGGCCGACTCCGCGCGCTGGTCCGGCGGGCGTGACTGGGATTTCGCGCGCTGGCGGCGGCGCGAGAGGGCCCGTCTGCTGCGCCGGATTGCGCGCTGGATGCGCGAACCGGGGTTCCGGCAAGGCCATGCCCATGACGTCAGCCGGGCCACCTATTGCTGGATCAGGGCGCTCGAGCGAGCGAAGCGGCCGAGCCGGCAGGAACCCTGCCTGCGCGCCGCCGAATAGGCCGCTTTCTTCGCCGCGCGGCCCGGGTCAGCCGTTGACCGCGGGCGGAATCACCACGCAGCTGATGTCGCGGCTTTCAAGGCGCCGGCAGGCCTCGCGCGCGTTCGGCTCATCCAGGCCGTGCAATTTGGCGCGATAGAAGCTGCCCGCGTCGTCCTCGACGTGGCTGATTTCCATCTTGGTCGAGACCAGCATGCCGGGCAGGGCGCGTGCCGCTCTGATCGCGGCGTCGTGCGCGGGGCTGAAGCTGCGAAAGGCGCCGACCTGGATGCCCCACGCGCGCCCTGGACTGTCGGTCGTGGCATCGGTCGAGGCGACTTGTCGCGCGGCCGGATTATTGGCTGCCTCGTCACTCTGGACCGGCTTCGGCAGGTTGATCAGCGCCGCCTCGGCCGCGACCTGGGAGGGACGGATGACCACCGGCTTTGCCTGGGGCACCGGCGGCGAGGCGTCTCGACTGCCTTCGTCCTCGACCGTCGCCCGCGACCCCTGCACCCGCGACGCCTGCGCCTGCGAAGTCGGGTCTGCGGCCGCGGCAACCTGCATCACCGGCCTGCGCGGGTTGCGTGTCGGCGGCGGCGGAACCGTGGAGACGCCGGCGACGGCAATGGTCGCGAAGCCGCGATCGAGGAGCTTGCGCATGTGGGCGTCGCGCGAGCGGGAGGTCTTGCCGCCGAACACCACGCCGATAATCCGGCGGCCGTTGCGCACCACCGAGGCGACCAGGTTGAATCCGGAAGCGCGGATATAGCCCGTCTTGATGCCGTCGGTGCCGGGATAGTTTTCGAGCAGGCGGTTGTGGTTGCGGTAGCTGCGCCCCTTGTAGGTGAAGGACCTGGTTGAAAAGAGGTCGTAGTACTGCGGGAAATCCTCGAGCAGGGCGCTTGCCAGCCTTGCCATGTCCCTGGCGGTGCTCTTCTGGCCCCGGTTGGGCAGGCCCGAGGCATTGCGGAAGGTTGTCCGGCTCATGCCGAGCTCGCGGGCCCGCTCCGTCATCATGCGGGCGAACTGGATCTCGGTGCCGCCAAGGGCCTCGGCCAGGACGACAGCCGCGTCATTGGCCGACTTGGTGACCAGAGACATGATGACGTCGCGAACCTTGATCGTCTGGCCGCGCTGGAGCCCGAGCTTGGATGGCGGCATGCCTTCGGCGCGCTTGGACACCGGCAACTGCTGGTCGCGTTTCAGCTTGCCCGACTCCAGCGCCTCGAACGCCATGTAAAGAGTCATCATCTTGGTCAGCGACGCCGGATAGGCCAAAGTGTTGGCGTTCCGGCTGTAGAGCACCTGGCCGGTCTCGGCGTCGACCACGATCGAGGCGTAGCGCCGGGCTTCGGCGGCGTCGGCGGCGAAGATGCCGAGCCACAGGGCCAGCGCAAGTCCGAGCAGTCGACCCAAAGTGCGGGATGGATTCGGGCTTGCGACGGTCGCAGTTGTTCCAAAGATCACAGAGACTTCCCCAACAACGCTCGATAAGCCTAAAGAATAGCTTGGATTCTACGAAACGCGCGATTCGCTGTCCAGCATAATGGGCGGCCAATTACCATAGCGTTAAGTTTTGTTCCTGGTTGTCACCAAATCTCAGCGCGGTTGCCGCAGTTAAGGGTTAAGCGATGTCGTTGCCTTCGTTCGTTCTTTGTTTGTTTCGTCCTGCGATTCGACTTGGCCGGCTGGTCGGCCTCGCGGCTCTTGTCGCCGCCTGCACCAACGATCGTCTGATCGACACGCCGATCGTCAACCGCTTTGCCTGGTTTACCTATCTCGACGGCACTTCGCTTCGCGAATCCTGCAGTGCCGACATGCCGTTTCGGGCCCGCCTGATCTACAACGCGGATTATCGGGAGCAGGTGCGCATCTACAACGTGGTCGGCGACGGCGCCGGCGGTGCGTACCTCAAGACCCGCGTAGGAAACGCAGGCGCGATCGACATCTCGCGGTTCAGCCTGGAGGATCCGGCTGCCCCGCTCGGCGGTTGGAAGACCTCTCTCGTCCGTCTGTCGCCGGCCGAGTTCGAAAGCCTCCGCGTCGCGCTGCGCGCCAGCGGGGCCTTCGAGGCTCCGCCGGTCGGGCGTCGGCTGCACTCCTCCCAGTATTATTGGCTATCCAGCATCTGCGACGACGGCACCTTCTATTTCCAGGCCTGGGAGGCCAACGAGGAGGGCTTTCCTGAGCTCAGCTTCCCCGAACTTCTGTTCACTCACGATGCAACCCAGGTCACCGTGCGGCCGCCGCGCGACGTCGGAGCCGAGGCGCGCCTGGCTTCGGGCCCGGACTTCAAGCAACAACTCAAGGGTCCGACCTTTACCGTCGAGGTCGGTGAAAACGGCCTCGTCGGGCCGTGATCGGGAAGTCGGCCGGCGCCGGCGAAGCCGCTCAGTTGCCCGTCAGTCGTCGGTCACCAGGGACAGTCGGACCTCGCCGTGGCCGGGCAGGAGGGTGTCGACCCAGGGGCCGTCCGGCATCTCGGCTGCCAGCTTGGTGATGTGCTCGTTCCACCAGACACGCTGGTCGCGCAAGTGGTCGTAGTCGTAGTGCTGGTGGCGCCAGCGCCGCTCGTCGCAGCCGAAGGTCAGCAGATCGATCGGGAAACCGACATCCGCGGCCGAGATCCGGGTCGAATCGAACGACAGGTAGGCCAGCTTGAGCGCGACCCTGAGGCGGGTCTGGTAGGTCAGCGCACGGTCCAGAATCGGCTTGCCGTAGCTCGTGGCGCCGATCGTCAGGAACGGCGACCGCTGATCGACCTCGATCCAGTTGCCCTCGGGATAGACCAGGAAAATGCCGGGCTCGCGGTCGCCTAGCATCTGACCGGCGACAATGGCATGGAGATTGAACTGGAGCTCCGACTCGGCGAGCGCCTCCCGATCTTCCTTGGCGACACGGCGCAGAGAGCGGCAGTAACAGCCGATGGCGTCCAGCATGCTCCAGTCCGGGTCGCCCGGGGTGCGCATCAGCTCCCGATCGAGGTAGGCGAGGGTCTTGTCGCGCAGGGAGCGCAGGCCCGAGGTCATGATGGCGAATTTGCCGTGCGGGGTATCGTGGAGTGAGACCTTCTGGGCGTTGCTGACCTGATTGCCGCTGGTCACCCGCCCGTCGGCGAGGCAGATCAGTCCCTCTTTGACCTTGATTCCGAGACAGAATGTCATCGCTTTCCTCATGCGACGCGCTTGGACCGACCTGTCGAGAACTCTGGCATGGTCCTTGACGCGCCGCAAGAAAACGCCGAACAGGGTTAATAAAGCAATAAAATCAATAGCCTTTGGGTGGCCAGACAGGCACACCCCGCGACTCGGCGGGAACTTATTGTGCACTGCACAAAAAGCGCTTGACGATGAGCGGTGGATCTCTCACATATTGCTCATGCTGCAGTGCAGCAAAAGCGATCCCGAGGCGCCTTCCCCAAGGCTTGGCTCACGCGCCCGGCGATCGCATGACGATCGACCGGGGCGCCGTCGGCGTTTCGGCGGGAAGGCAGACCAGGCCACGAAAAGGAAGCACGAGGAGTACGCGAAAATGGCTACCACCAAGAAGACCACCAGCACGACCACCACCGCAGCGGATGCCGTGAAGCCGGTCGAGACCGCCGTTGCCGCCGGCAAGGAATCGGTCGAAACCGTCGTCAAGGCAAGCGCTGAGGCGGCCACCAAGGGCTACGAGCAGGCTCTGGCCATGACCAAGGAGCAGGTTGAGAAGATGTCGGACAATGTATTCAAGGGCTACGACCAGTTTTCCAGCGTGAGCAAGGACAACGTCGATGCCTGCGTCAAGTCGAGCACGATCCTGGCCAAGGGCTACGAGCAGCTCGGCAAGGAGTTCATGGCCTTCGCCCAGGGCAACCTCGAGGCCAACCTGTCGATTGCCAAGTCGCTGCTCGGCGCCAAGAGCCTGCGCGAGGTCATCGACATGCAGACCGAGTATTCGCGCAAGAGCCTCGACCAGATGATGGCCGAGAGCGCCAAGCTCGCCGAGATGTCGGTCAAGGTCGCCAACGAGGCGCTGGTGCCCCTGCAGTCGCAGGTCAATCAGAACGTCGAGAAGATGTTCAAGCCGGCCGCCTGACGCGCCGACCAGCGGCCGCGGAAACGCGGTCCGAAGAAGAGGGCCCGGCGCCGTGCGCCGGGCCTTTTTTTTGTTGCCGTTGGGTCGGCTAGCCGACGAACGGTGTCGCCCGCGGCCGGATGCCGAGTGCCCGGCGCCCCCTGCCGTCCGGCCCCGGGCCGGTACAAATCTGCGGCCTTCCCCCGTCCAGGGGGCTTTTCCCGGAGCAGCAAATCCCAATATCATGA
>CAZDBC010000246.1:0-5656 GCA_964503295.1 uncultured Kiloniellaceae bacterium
AGGGCTGAGTGGTTTGATGCCAGAAGCAGGGCGCGCTACACCAGTTATTCGGAAATAGGGAAGGTCTGGCTGGACAGTCGAACCATGAGGGACACCAAGTCGCGCCGGTCGCCGGTCGCCTTGGCGACAAGGCGGCGCAGGACGAGAGAGTCGTGTTCGATGTCGGCGTCGGTGAACCACAGATAATCCGGCGCCGGTGTCTCGCGGGCGAGTTCGCGCAGGCCCTCCGACAGGGCCCAGAGCTTGCCGGTCCAGCCCGGGGCCAGGCCGCCCGCCGCCACCAGCTTCAGGCGGTCCGTCGCCGCCTCACGCTCGGCGGCCGCGCGCGCGACCTCCGCGGTGCCGTCGTCGCTGTGGTCGTCGACAAGCACGACCTGAAACGGGCCGGGATAGTCCTGGCGCAGAAGCGCCGTTACCGCCCGGCCCACGACGTCGGCCTCGTTGCGCGCCGGCACCACGGCGGCGACCGCGGGCCAAACGTTCGGCGGGCCGTCGTCTCGCCCGTCCGGCGGCAGGCGCTGATCGGCACGCCAGAAGCGCCCGTGCAGGACGACGAGGTAGGTCCAGGCGGTCAGCGACAAAACGGCAAGCGCGAGTGTTGGAAGATCGGGCATGGTGCCTGGTCGAGCTGGGCCGAGGCGGCGATAGTAGCGGCACGCCTCGGCAGGGCAAAAGGAGAGACGCGGCTAGGGATAGAGGCTGTGGAAACGAGCCAGGAAACGGCGCTTGGCCTCTCCCGGAGGTACCGGCGTCAGCACGATCTGCGGCAGCCGCCGCGGCCGGCCGAAATAGCGGCGGGCCTCGACGTCCCCGAAGCCGGCGAGCTGAGTGGCCTCGAGGAAGGCAGCCGCCCGGTCGGCGCGCTTGATCGCCTCACTCCAGAGTGCCGGACGGCGCGCGGGCAAAGCGAAACGCAGATGAATGGCTTCGAGAAGACGGCGTTCCAATTCCTTGTATCCCTGCCCGACGACCGCCTTGAAGGGCGAGATCAGATCGCCGATCACGTATTCCGGCGCATCGTGCAGGAGGGCGGCAAGACGCAACGCGCGTCCGCCGCGAGGTTCCCGTTGTGCAAGGATGCGCTCAACGAGGAGGCTGTGCTCGGCGACACTGAACGCCCAGTCGCCCCGCGTCTGTCCGTTCCAGCGGGCAACCCGGGACAGCCCATGGGCGATGTCCTCGATCTCGATGTCGAGAGGGGAGGGATTGACGAGGTCGAGTCGCCGTCCGCTCAGCATACGCTGCCAGGCGCGCGGCTGCGTTTCGCGGGAGTCGGTCGTGCGCTCGGTCACGGCGGCGGTTATAGGCGACCATTGCCGCGCTTACAAAAGGCTTCGGCGATCGAGGCCGGGCCTCCTAGCGCAAGGTTGCGTGGACACCTAGGCCCTGCACCCCCTTCGGAGCGAAGGCGGCGGTCGGCCCGGGGCTGCCGAGCGGCTCCACGCGCACCGAGACGGGAACCGTGCCGCTATGCTCGAACTTCAGGGCAATCTCGAAACGGCTTCCCACGCGCAAGGCACGGTCCAGTCCGAACAGCATGATCGCATAGCTGTCGGGCGCCAGGGTGACGGTGCCTCCCGGCGGTACCGGGACGGCGTCGACCGGAATGGACCGAACGATGTCACCGTCGCGGACCTGGCGGTGGAGCTCTGCCCGCTCGGCAATGTCGGACTCGGCTCCGATCAGCCGATCATTCTCGCTGCCGTGGTTTTCGATGCGCAGGAACACGGCAGCTGTCGCCGGCCCAAGAGTGGCCCGGGTCCAGGCCTGCTCGATCATCAGCTTGCTCATGGCCTGAGCTGCCGCCAATGGCAGCAGACCCAGGAACAGGACAAGAACAAAAGTGCGACCGGACACGATTCCCCCTTTCGCGACTCGGGTCTGGCGCCAAGCCTAGACCCTTGGCGTCGCAGGCTCCAGCCCGTGCTGGGAAGGGTCGAAAGGGGGCTGCCGGCCGGTGGCCGTTGACACCGCTACGCGAGGAGACCTAACACGAAGGCCAGGATCACGAAGCCGATCAGACCGCCGAAGAACAGCCGTCGGCGGAGCGGGGTGTTGAGGACGATGCGACCCTGCCGCAGCTGTTCGCCAGAATGGGTTCGCTCTTCATCTCGGCTGGACGGGGACGGCTCTCTGTCATCGCGGCTCACGGCGCTTTTTCCTCCCCCTTGCACAAAGCCTTCTGGCTCCCGGACGGCTGCTCGTCTCGCGATCGAGCGGCAATGGCCGGCGGCGTCAATCCTCTCCCCCGTCGCCGAGGAGAGACTTTAGGCGCCGCATCTCGCGCCCGAAGCGTTCCCACTGCCCCTGCTCGAGCGCCTGTTCGGCCGCCGACAATGCTTCGCGGGCGCGCGTCTTGAGGGTGTCCTGCACACTCGCCGCCGTGGCGGCCTGCGTGTCGGCAACGGTCGGTTCGCGCTCCCCAAAAACGACGCGCAGCGCGCCCGAGAGACTCGGCTCCATCGCGACCTGGTCGCCGTCGCTGACGATGATCCGCTTAAGTTGCGGGATGTCTCCGTCCTCGGCCTGCAGATAGACCGGTTCGACGTAGATGAAGGATTTTTCGATTGGGATGACGAGGAGATTGCCCCGGATCACGCGCGAGCCGCGCTGGTCCCACAGCGACAGCTGGCGCGAGATCAGCGTGTCCTGGTCGATCTTGGCTTCGATTTGGCTGGGGCCGAGGATGAGCTCCTCCTTGGGCAGCTTGAAGGCGATGATTTCCCCGTAGTCCGGCACGTCGGAACGGGCGGCGATCCAGGCGATCATGTTGTCCCGGTTGACCGGTGTCAGCGGAAGCATGAGCAGGAACTGGAGCCTGTCCTCGCCCGGCAGTTCCATGAGGATGTAGTAAGGCTGAACGGGGATCGACTGGCCGCCGTACTTCTCGCGCGGCACGGTCCAGACGTCCTCACGGTTGTAGAACACCTGTGGCTCGGTCATGTGGTAGACGGAGTACTTGTCTATCTGAGCCTCGAACAGATCCTGGGGATAGCGCACGTGCCGAAGCAGGCCCTCGGGCATGTCGCGGCGCGAGCGAAAGAGCGCGGGGAAGGCGGCCTTGTAAGCGCCCAGGAGCGGATCCTGCTCATCGAAGACGTAGAAGCGGACATCGCCATGATAGGCGTCGACCACGACCTTCACGGCATTGCGGATGTAGTTGAAGCCGTCGTCGTGTTGTTCGGCGTAGGGCAGTTCCGATGAGAGGGTGTAGGCATCCTGGATCCAGAACAGCCGGCCGTCGTGGACCACCATGTAAGGGTCACGATCCAGTTCCAGGAAAGGCGCGATGCGCAGAATTCGCTGCTGAATCGGCCGCCAGAGCTGCATCCGGCTGTCCCGATTGATGTAGTCGGACAGAAGGAGGCTGACGTTCTGCTGATGGATGGCCAGAAGCAGGCGCTTCCAGCCGCTGTCGAGAGGTATGCCGCCATGGCCGTCGTAACTGGCGTAGACGTTCTCGTCGCCCTTCGGGTAGTCGAACTCCTCGATTCCCGTTGAGACGATGCGATAGCCCGACTGCTCCTCGCCGTAGTAAAGGGCAGAACGGTCGACCGCCAGGTCCTCGCTGCGGCTGCGCGGCGGAATGTCCTGGATCACCAGGATCGGCGTGCCGTCGCTATCCTTCTGCGAGGCCAGCGCCATCGTTACGCCATAGCCATGCGTGTACTGCAGCCGCCGATTCACCCAGCTGTCCCGCTGACCCGGCAGCTGCTCGTTCGAGAGCTCCCGGGCGCTCAAGAGCACCTGATGGATGTCGCCCTCGATGGGATAGCGGTCGATGTCGACGTCGTTGAATTCGTAGTAGCTCCTGATTTGCTGAAGTTGGCCGAAGGTGCGCAGAAGCGGACGCCAGTCCCACAACCGGATATTTCGGATCGTCCGATCGTTGGCCTCGATCTCTGCGAGATCCAGGGAACCGGCCGGCCGGTAGCGGCTGTCAACGACCCGATCAAGACCATAGGCGGCCCGGGTCGATGCGATGTTGTGCCGAAGGTAGGGGCGCTCCAACTCAAGTTCGTTGGGCTCGACCACGAAGCGCTGGTACAGGCCGGGTATTACGACCAAAGCAATGAAGAGGATTGCGACATAGCCTGCAATGCTAAATGAAATGGCGCGCAGCCGTCCGCGAATCAGTCCCCACAGTATGATTCCGATCAGCGCCAGAGTCGCGCCCGCTGCCGCCCAGAGTGCCGGACGGACGACGTTGACCGCTGTATAGCCGGCACCGTAGACCGCACCCGACGGATCGGTCAGCAGTGCGTAGCGGTCGAGCAGATAGCCGAGACCCCATAGAACGAGCAGGAGAACAACGTTGACGGCGAGGTGCCTGATCACCGGAGCCGGGGCGTCGAGATCTCCGCGTCGCGACAGGCGCAGCGCGCCGCTTCTCAGGTAAAGCAGGAGCGACACCAGCGTGACCAGCGCGACCAGTACCAGGACCCCGCCCTGGACGGTTCGCAGCAATGGCAGGACGAAGACGTAGAAGCCGAGGTCATTCCCGTAAATCGGGTCGCTGGCGCCGAAATCCTGTGCCCACAGCAGGCGTACCAGACTGTCCCAGGCGCTGTAGAAGGCGAATCCGAAGACGATGCCGACTGCCAGGGCCGTCAGGATCGAGAGCGCATTCAGCCGTCCAGGCGGCAATTGCGGCAGGCCCGGCGCCAGGCTCGAAACATCCACGTTGCGCGCAAGCCCGCGCAGGTTCAGCCATACGTACAGAAAACCCGGGACGAACGCGGCCGCGAACAGCGCGACCTTGTACAGCTTCAGTTTCCAGAAGACGCTCTCGAAACCGAGGTTGTGCATCCACAAGAGCTCGACCGTCCAGTCGACGGCCTTGAAGGCGACCATCAGCAGGAGGCCGCCCAGCAGGATGACCGGGGCACGTCCGAGCCGGCGACCGGCACGGACGAGGCGGGCCGAAAGATCTTCGGTCGGCGACTGCGGTTGATCACTCATCGGCGGAACCCCTCCGGCCCGTCCGACATCGATCGTGCCGGCAGGTGCATCATTCCGGCGCCGCGCCCTGAGTCGGTCGAACCGTTACGATTACCGTCTTTCAACGCCCATTCCCGAGCTGGGGTTCCGGACCATTGGCAGACGGAGTTTGGGTCGGGGCCTCGCGCACACGGAGCAGAAGCAGCCCGCCGAGCAGGAAGAGCACCAGTATAACGGAGATTCCGAGCCGCTGGCTGTCCGAAACGGCGGTCAGCCAACCGACCAGGGCTGGCCCGATGAATGCGGTGACTTTGCTCGACAGGGAGAAGAGACCGAACATCTGCGTGCGCAATTCGGCCGGGGCGATGCGCGCCATGAGCGACCGGCTGGCCGCCTGGACCGGTCCAAAGAAGACGCTCAGGGCCAGGCCGAAGATCCAGAACAGTGTCGTGCTCTCGACCAGCAACAGGGGCAGTAGGAGCAGCGACATGGCGGCAAGCGAAAGCAGCACTGTGTGGCGGGCGCCGATCCGGTCGTCGATCCAGCCACCGAGCGCGGCGCCGACACCCGCCGAGACGTTGAGGGCGATGCCGAAGAGGATCACCTCCTCGACGGTCATGCCGAAGGTGCCGGCTGCGTAGACGCCGCCAAAGGCGAAGAGCGTATTCAGGCCGTCGATGTAGCAGAGATGTGCGATCAGGAACCGGACGATGTT
>CAZDBC010000247.1:0-4982 GCA_964503295.1 uncultured Kiloniellaceae bacterium
GTCAGCGCCGGCAGCGAGGCCGAGTGGTGCGGGTCGCGAAAGGGGCGCTGGCGCAAGAGGCCGCCGCCGTCGAGCGCGCCGGCGACCGAGTGGATCATCGAGACCTCGAGCGCCTCGGCCGGCGACAGCGGCGGCAGCAGGCCGGGCAGGCGCTGGGCGAGCATGGACTTGCCCGCCCCCGGCGGCCCGACCAACAGCAGGTTGTGGCCGCCGGCCGCGGCCACCTCGAGCGCCCGCTTGGCGGTCTCCTGTCCCTTGATGTCCCTGAGGTCGCCGCCGGCCCCCCGGGCCGCGGGCGCCAGCTTCGCCGCGGGGGCCTTCAGCAACTGGGTGCCCTTGAAGTGGTTGATGAGGGCGAGCAGGCTGTCGGGCGCCAGGATGTCGAGTCCGCCGGCCCAGGCCGCCTCGCCGCCCTGCGGGCCGGGGCAGATCAGGCCCTGGCCGCGCTCCAGCGCCGCGATCGCCGCCGGCAGCACGCCGGCGGCCGGCGCCAGGCGGCCGTCGAGCGCCAGCTCGCCGAGCACCGAGAAGCCGGCGACCTCCTCGGCCGGCACCACGCCCATGGCGACCAGGAGGCCGAGCGCGATCGGCAGGTCGAAGTGGCTGCCCTCCTTGGCCAGGTCGGCCGGCGCCAGGTTGACCGTGATGCGCTTGGGCGGCAGGGCGAGGCCGAGCGCGGCGAGCGCGGCGCGCACCCGCTCCCGGCTTTCGCCGACCGCCTTGTCGGGCAGGCCGACCAGGGTGAAGGCGGGCAGGCCGCCGGCGGCCATGTCGACCTGCACGTCGACCGGGACCACCTCGATGCCGAGAAAGGCGACGGTGTTGACCCGCGCGACCATGTTTTGTTCTCCCCCGCTGCCGTCCCGGCGCCGCCGACCCGGGCCATGAGATCACGATTTGTTCCCATTGGGCGCGAAGCCGGCGCGCGAGTCAAGCCCCTGAGAGGAGGGGCTTTTCCCGGCCCGCCCCGAACGCCTGTGCAGCGCCTGTGGACAGGGGATTGGGGCGCCGACTTAACATAGGAAAAGAAGGGAACGGGACGTGAACGCGGCGGCCGCGCCCGACCGCTCAGCGGTAGTGCGGCCCGCCGATCCAGCCGACCAGGGAGCAGCGGCTGCCGCGCGTGACCGGCGCCACCCGGTGCAGCACGAAGGAGGGAAAGAGGATCATGGTGCCTTGCCCGCGCGGGAAGCTGTTGGCCTCGTTGGCGGCCATGACCTCGACCGCGCCGCCCTCGTAGTCGGCCGGGTCGGAGAGCTGCACGATGAAGCTCAGCTTGCGGATCGAGAAGCGCCCGGCGCCGAAGTCGAGGTGCCAGTCGTAGTGGCCGCCGGGGCCGTACTCGGCGAGCTGCAGCGGCTCGGTGAAGCCGAGCAGCTCGAGCTTAAAGCGCTCGGCGTTGACCTGCCGGCACACGCCGGCCAGCTTCTCGAACAGCCAGGCGGTCTCCGGGCCCGGGCGGATCCAGGACACCTTGCTGTCGCGGTAGCCGGCGTCCTGCTCCGGCGCCGCGATCTCCGCCGTCTTGGCGGGGGTGGCCAGGGCACGGAGGCGCGCGCACTCCTCGGCCGAGAAGACGCCCTCGCCGGCGACGCCCGGCGACCAGGCCTCCAGGCGCGGCAGGTCCTGCGGCCGGACGGCGCCCTCCCGCGGCCGGCTCGCCCCTTGCGCCAACCCTCAGGCGCCTTCGCCAAGCGCGAGCTGTGCCGGCGCGAGCGCCGGCGCAACGCCGATCATGGAATCGCGGGTGACCAGCCGGGCGAGCTGGTCCTCGCTCCAGCCGGCGGTGCCGGCCGGGCGCAGCGGCACGACGAAATAGCGCAATTCGGCGGTCGAATCGTGCACCCGGACCTCGGCCGCCTCGGGCACCACCGTGCCGAACTCGGCCAGCACCGCGCGCGGCTCGCGCACCGCGCGCGCCCGATAGGCGGCCGACTTGTACCAGGCCGGCGGCCGGCCGAGCAGCCAGCGCGGGTAGCAGGAGCAGAGCGTGCAGACCACCAGGTTGTGCAGCTGCGGCGTGTTGAAGAGGGCAGTGATCTCCGTATAGCCGGGCTCGATCCCGAGCGAGCGGATCGTGCCGAGGGCGTCGGTCTGCAGCGCGCGGGCGAAGTCCGGGTCGGTCCAGGCGCGGGTCACGATGGCCGCGCCGCAGGTCTCGACGCCGGCCGACTCGATCTTCTCGATCAGCCGGCGCAGCTCTTCGGCCGTGTAGACGCCCTTCTCGATCAGCAGTTCGTTGAGCGCCACGCCGAGCAGTTCGTAATAGCCGGTCGGCTCGGGGTGGTCCGGCTGGAAGGGGTGCGGATGCTCGTGGTCGTGGGGATGGGCGAGGGTCATGGGGTCGCTCCCGACGGCTGGCCGACCTCGCCTGCGTCGAGCGGCTCGAGCCAGTGTTCGAAGATCTCGATTTCCAGGCTGTCCTCGGGCCGGCCCTGGTAGCGCGGCCAGAGCGCGGTCTGGGCCAGACGGACGCGGTAGACCGGCAGGCGAAGCTCGTCCTCGTCGGCATAGCCGACCACTTCCGGGCGCGGCTGGGGCAGGCAGACGCGCTGGACGGTGCCGGCGCGGCCCTTGACGTAGGCCGGCACCCGGTGGTGGCGCGGCTCGGCCCGGTCGGCGATGCGCACGCGCTGGCCGAGGGAAAAGCGCGGCGCGCTCATGCGAAGCCCTCGCCCTCACTGGTCGCGCCGCGGGCGCGCAGGGCCGCGATGCGTTCCTCGAGCTCCGCCTTGGTCACGAGGCCCTTCTCGACGCAGATGCGCGCCGCCGAGGCGGCCCAGCGCTCGTAGTAGCTCATGCGCTCGAAGGCCTCCGGCCCGAGCGACTCGATGCCGACGCGCAGCTGGGCGGTGTCGCCGTAGACGCCCTTCTGGAACAGCATGAAGACGATGGCGTCGATGCGGCGCTCCCAATGGGCCAGGTCGTGCTCGGCGCGCTCGATGGTCGCCTCGGGGCCGGCGATGTCGCGGCCGCCGAGATCGTGCGGGCCGCCGGGTTCGGGCCTGTCGTCGCTCATAAGGCGCCTCCCTCCTTGCGGTCTACGACGGCCGTGCGGGCCGTCCCGGCCAGTCTCGCCAAAGCCGCCGCCCGCGACAAGCGCAATGGCACGGCGGCGGCACACGGAAAATCCCGATCGAACGACGGGCGCGCGGGGGGATGGGCGCTCTCGTCCTTGCGTATTGACTTGGCGTGGCGCTGGGCGGACGCTCGTTTGCTGCCTTGACAGGCCGGACGGTCGGTCGATGTCACAGGGGCGGCGATAAGGGCGCCCGGGAGCGGTGGCGCGGCGCCGGGCCGCCGACGGACAGCCGGTTACGCCTTTGGGCGGGGAGCCGGCCGGGATTTCTGAATGAACGCACGAGTGGCAGCGCTGGTGCTGGCGGCGGTCGCGACGGCGCTGCCGGCCAAGGCCCAAGAGAGCGGCGAGCCGCTGCAGGAGGTGATCGTCGCGCCGGTCCGGGTCGACCGATTCTACGACCGGGTCGAGGCCCTGGGCACGACGCGCGCCAACGAGAGCGTCGAGATCACCACCACGGTCAACGAGCGCATCGTCGAACTGCGCTTCGACGACGGGAAACAGGTGAACGCTGGAGACGTCCTGGTGGTGCTGGAGCGCGACCAGGAGGTCGCGGCGGTCAAGGCCGCCGAGGCCATCCTGGCCGAGCGGCGCAGCGCCTACGAGCGCGCCCAGCGCCTGGAAAGCCGCCAGTTCGCCGCGACCGCCCAGCTCGAGGAGCGCCTGGCGGCCATGAAGGAGGCCGAGGCCGAGCTGGACATCGCCCGCGCCGAGCTGGCCGAGCGCGAGATCCGGGCGCCCTTTGCCGGCGTGCTTGGCCTGCGCAACGTCAGCGTCGGCACCCTCGTCGAGCCGGGCGATCCCATCGTGACCCTGAGCGATCTCGGCGTCATGAAGCTCGACTTCGCGGTGCCCTCGACCTACCTGGCGACCCTGCGCCCCGGCCTGAAGATCCTGGCGCGCACGCCGGCCTTCGGCGGACAGGAGTTCTCAGGCGAGGTGAGCGGCGTGGCCAACCAGGTCGACCAGGTGACCCGCTCCGTGCTGGCCCGCGCCCTGGTGCCCAATCCCGACCGCCTCCTGCGCCCCGGCCTTCTGATGACCGTGACCCTGCTCAAGAACCCGCGCGAGGCGCTGGTCGTGCCCGAGGAGGCGCTGGTGCCGCGCGGCGAAGAGAATTTCGTCCTGGTGGTGCGGCGTGACCGGGACGACACGGTCGAGCGGCGCGCGGTCGAGGTCGGCGGGCGCCGGCCGGGCGAGGTCGAGATCCTGTCCGGACTGGAGCCCGGCGAACTGGTGATCACCCACGGCACCAACCGGGTACAGCCCGGCCAGCGGATCGCGATCCGGGCAATCGACCGCGGCGAGCGGCCGATCGGCGAGCTGATCCGCCGTCCGGCCGACGGCTGAGCCGGGACGCCTGGCGCCATGGTCCTGTCCGACCTCTCGGTCACCCGCCCGGTCTTCGCGGCGGTTCTCAGCCTGCTGCTGATCGCCTTCGGACTGGTCGCCTTCGAGCGCCTGCCGCTGCGCGAGTATCCCGACATCGACCCGCCGGTCGTGACCGTCGACACGGAGTATCCGGGCGCGGCCGCGGCGGTGGTCGAGACCCGCATCACGGAAGTCATCGAGGCGCGCATCGCCGGCATCGAGGGCATCGCTTTCATGCAGTCGCAGAGCTCGGACGGCCGCTCGCGCATCACCATCGAGTTCAAGACCGGGCGGGACATCGACGCCGCCGCCAACGACATTCGCGACCGCGTCTCCGGAGTCGTCGACAACCTGCCCGAGGAGGCCGATCCGCCCGACATCCAAAAGGCGGATTCGAGCGACGACGTCGTCATCTGGCTCAATCTGGTCAGCGACCGCATGGACGTGCTGGAGCTGACCGACTACGCCAACCGCTACCTGATCGACCGCTTCTCCGTGCTCGACGGCGTGGCGCGGGTGCGCACCGGCGGCG
>CAZDBC010000247.1:4992-5641 GCA_964503295.1 uncultured Kiloniellaceae bacterium
CTACGCCATGCGCATCTGGGTCGACTACAAGCAGCTCGCCGCGCGCGGCCTGACCGTCAACGACGTCGAGGACGCGCTGCGCGCGGAGAACGTGGAGCTGCCGGCCGGCGCGATCGAATCGGAGATGCGCAATTTCACCGCCCGGGTCGATCGCGGCTACCGCACCCCGCAGGACTTCGCGGAGCTGGTCCTGGACCGCGGCGCGGACGGCTATCTGGTGCGCCTGGGCGATGTCGCGCGCATCGAGAAGGCCGCCGTCGAGGAACGCAGCATGTTCCGCGGCAACGGCGTGCCCATGGTCGGCATCGGCACGATCAAGCAGGCCCAGGCCAACACCCTGGACGTGACCCGCGCGGTCAAGGCCGAGGCGGCGCGCCTCAACCCGACCCTGCCCGAGGGCATGGAGCTCAAGCAGAGCTACGACACCAGCGTCTTCATTCAGGGCGCGATCGACGAGGTCTTCAAGACCCTGGCGATCGCGATCGGCCTTGTCGTGCTGGTCATCTTCCTGTTCCTCGGCAGCTGGCGCGCCATGCTGGTGCCGGCGGTCACCGTCCCGGTGTCGCTGATCGGCACCTTCATCGTGCTCTACGCGCTCGACTTCTCGGTCAACCTGCTGACCCTGCTCGCGCTGGTGCTGGCGATCGGC
>CAZDBC010000248.1:0-5631 GCA_964503295.1 uncultured Kiloniellaceae bacterium
TCACAACGGTCGCGCTCTTCGTGCTCTGGTACATAACGACCAAGCCCGGCCTGTTCGGGGTTGATCCCCTGATCCCGCCGCTGTTCCTGCCCTCGCCGGCGGCGGTCTGGACCAAGTTCATGATGGTCCTGACCGAAGGCTATCAGGGACGGACTCTCATCCAGCACACCGAGGCGAGCGTCTATCGTATCTTCGGCGCATTCGTCATTGCGGCGTTGATAGGCATTCCAATCGGCATCGCCATGGCAACCAACAGGGTGATGCGCGGAGTCTTCGACCCGCCGATCGAGTTCTATCGGCCACTGCCGCCGCTCGGCTACCTGCCGCTGACCGTCATCTGGTTCGGCATCGACGAGACCCAGAAGATGGTACTTCTGTTCCTGGCCATGTTCGCGCCGATCGTGCTCAATACCAGGGCCGGCGTGCGCTCCGTGGCGATCGAGCAGATTCATGCCGCCTATTCGCTGGGGGCCTCACCTGCGCAGATCCTCTGGCACGTCATCCTGAAAGGCGCCATGCCGGAGATTCTGACCGGCCTGCGCATCGCGATCGGCTTCGGCTGGACCACCCTGGTCGCCGCCGAACTGGTCGCCACGCGCGAAGGCCTGGGTGCCATGATCATGACGGCCTCCGAGTTCCTGGTCACCGACATCGTTGTCATGGGAATCATCATCATCGGCATCATCGCCTACGCCTTCGACCTTTTCATGCGCTGGGTTGAGCGGGTCATGGTGCCCTGGAAGGGCCGGGCGTAGTACGACCCAGGCGTTGACCGGGTCGGCGCTTGCGGCGCGCGGCTTTCCAGCGGCAACCACCGCGCTATGTTCGGGCGTGAACGGCGATCCGCAGCGTCGGCGCCGACTCTTATCTGCTTTGCCTCGCTCAGCCCGTGCGCCGCTATCCGCTGACCCGTCCTGACCTTGTGATCCTCCTCGCCGCCGGCCTCGCGGTGGCGGTCGCGCTCTGGCAGTTGGCTGCCACGAGCTCCGGGGTGACGACACGCGAGCTTCAGCTGGGAGCGACGCCGGTCACGCTGTTCGAGCCGGCCGGGACGGAGTCCGCACCCACTGTCGTCATCGCGCACGGCTTCGCCGGCTCGCAGCAGTTGATGCGCTCCTTCGCGCTGACGCTCGCCCGCAACGGTTATCTCGCCATCACCTTCGATTTTCTTGGCCACGGCCGCAACGGTGCGCCGTTGCACGGCGAGCTGACGGATCCGGCGGGCGCGGCCTCGGCCCTGGTCGAAGAGCTCCACAAGGTGGTTCGCTTCGCCCGCAATCGGCCGCGAAGCGACGGGCGTATGGCCCTGCTCGGCCACTCCATGGCCGGCGACATCGTGGTTCGCTATGCGCGACAGCACCCATCTGTCGCAGCCACGGTCGCGGTGTCGCTGTTCTCGCCCGGGATCACCCGGGCCAGCCCGCGCAACCTGCTGGTGATCGTCGGCAACCTCGAGCCGGCCGTTCTCAAAGACGAAGCTCGGCGCATCGTGGCCATGGCGCCCGGTGCGGATCCGCCGCAGGCATTCACGACCTACGGCGACTTCGGCGAGGGGACGGCGCGCCGGCTGGTCCTGTCGCCCGGTGTCGAACACATCGGCGTGCTCTACGGCCGGACCAGCCTGGCCGAGGCGCTCGCCTGGCTGAACCGGGCGTTCGATCGGCGCCGGAGCGGCGATCTCGCCGTTCTTGGACCGTGGATCGCGCTTCTGATGGTCGGGGTAACGCTGCTCGCTCGGCCGCTCAGCGCGGCGCTGCCGCGTGCTGCCGTAGCGCCGTGCGGCGTCGGTGCGCGCTGGCGTCATCTCCTGCCTCTGGCCGCCGCCCCCGCCGTTCTGACACCCCTGCTCGCGCGCCTCCTGCCGAGCGACTTCTCGACGATTCTGATCGGCGACTATCTGGCGATTCACTTCGGGCTCTACGGCCTACTGACCGCGGGCGGCCTGTGGCTCCTCCGGCGCCGAACCTCGTCGCACGGCGGCCCCGCGCGCCCGGCCCGCCTGGCGCTCGCCACGGGCGCCATTCTGCTTTACGGCATCGCCGCCCTCGGCCTGCCGCTCGATCGCTTCGTCACGAGTCTGGCACCGATCCCGGAGCGGCTGCCCGTCATGCTTGCGATTCTTCTCGGCACACTGCCCTTCTTTCTCGCCGACGAGTGGCTGACCCGCGGGGCCTCGGCGGCGCGCGGTGCCTACCTCTTCACCAAGGTCTGTCTGCTAGCCTCGCTCGGCCTCGCCGTCGCGCTCGACCCGGAGAGGCTGTTCTTCCTGCTCATCATCGTGCCGGTGGTCGTTTTGTTCTTCGTCATCTTCGGGCTGGTCAGCCGCTGGGCATACCGCCGCTGCCATCATCCCCTGGCAGCGGGAATGGCCAATGCGGTGATCCTGGCCTGGGCGATCGGAACGACCTTCCCGCTGGTCGCCGGCTAGCCGCAAGGCCCGGAAAGTCGCTCGCCTTAGCGGAGTTTATCGCGTGAAAGTAGTGCGCCTGGAATGGAGGTGCGGGCATGTCTCAGGGGATCGTAGCGGCGGCAAACCTGCCGCGCGGAGTCGTCGGCGGGCGATCGGCGAACGACGAATTGTTCGAGCGCATCTGCCACGCTTTCGGCCGGCTCAAGGACGCGCCCGCGCTAGGCAAAGCTCTCGGCGCCTGGCAGGAGAAATACCGGCTGTTTCTTTACATACATCCCGCCGAAGAGTTCGCCGTCTTCGTCGTCGAACCGGACGGCCGCCTGATCGCGCGGGCACGCACCTCGGGCGCCGGTCCGGGCTACCACGCCCATCTCGTCGAGCGGCTGGAGTCTTTGGGCAACGGGCTTGGGCTCAACTGGAGATGGCAGGGCGAGGATGCCGGGGACACCACGGGCTATGCCCTCAGCCGCGACCTCGGTGCGCTGCAGCAGATAATGGCAAGAGAATTGCGCGGGCTCTGCGCGAAGGCGATCGAGTTCGACGCAATGCCCGGCATCAAGATCTCCATGCCCGCCGACTTCACGCCGCACGGCGATTTTTTCGTCGCTTCGCCGATGGGCACCTGGGACCGCGACTGGGTCGCCCGCGTCGCGGCCGCCGAAGGCGCGGAGCTCCCTGGCGCTTGCTGCAGCGTTCTATCCCTGGTGGGAGGAGGGCTACACCGGCGATACGGCCTATAATCTCGGTCTCACCATGATGCAGATGCGCATCGCCTGGCGGCCGCCCGACAACCCGGGTGAGGAAAAAGCGATCGACTGCACGCTCGCGTTCTTCGAGGATGCGCAGCGACTCGGCTGCAGCAGGCCGTTGCCGGAAGCCGAGCTCGCCGAGTTGCGAGCCCTGCGCGAGGCCGATCCGGACGATCCGCCGATCCCGCGCGCTGAAGGCATCGGCTACTATCGCGGTCTGCTGACGGCGCCCCTGCCGGACGGCTGGTCATTGCGCCTTCCCGGCTACTTCTACGGCGAACAGGACGACCGCGGCGATCCCTATTTCGTCTACGGCGACCGCGAGGTGCATTTCTCGGCCATGGCCGCCAATGCGAGCGCCGACGATCTGCTGGCCGCCTTCCGCCAGGAGCTCACCGGACGCGGCAACGAGCTCATCGAGTTCGGTTCGCATGAGATCAGAGTGATCGCAAGCCTCGCCTTCAACGATCGCGCCGGTTGCTACATGCTGCATGCTCGCGCGATCACCGACGGCCGTGCCGCGATGTGCACTCTCTGCTACAAGGACGGGACGGATCGGGACTGGGCGCTCGGCGTCCTCGAGTCGCTCGACCGGGAGCCATCCGCGCAATAGGTGGAGCGCGGAGGAACCGCCCAGCGCCGCCGCGCTCGCAGGATCAGCCGCCTACAGCTTCCAGTACGAGCCTTCCTTGCGGCCGATGTGGCCTTCGAGGATCTCGAGCGCCCGCCCGCGATCGCCGGCGGCGACGGCATCCGCGATGGCGCGATGCTCCACGAACGACTTGGCCATATGGTCCGGATGATCACCCAGGCGATTGCGCAGGGCGGCCATCTTGGCCGCGATGGTCAGATAGGCATCGCTGAGATAGCCGTTATCACAGTGTTCAAAGAATGCCTGATGGAATCGCGTGTCGAGATCCAGGTAGCCGGACGTATCGTGTCGGGCTCGGAGCTCGTCCATCTGCTCGACGATGGCCGCGAGTGAGGCGGCGATGCCCGAGCGATCGCGTTCGATGGCAAAACCCAATGCCGCCGACTCGAGCGCGACGCGCAGGTCGCAGATGTCGGCCAACTCTTTGCGGGAGGGCCGGAATACCGCGGTGCCTCGCGGCCCCTCGACCGTGACCAGTCCCTCTCGGGCGAGCTGCTTCAAGGCTTCGCGGATCGGCGTGCGACTGACGCCGAGGTCGCGCGCAAGCGCCACTTCACGCAGCGTGGTCCCCAGGTCGTAGCGCCCCTTTACGATGTCTTCCCGCAGGCGGTCCGTCACGACCTCGGCAAGCGAGCGCGGACGCTCGACCGGTTGAATGGCGGCCTCGCTCATCGTCTCTCCCAAGCGCTAAACCGAGCGCACTCTAGCGCGTGGGCATCGAAAGCGCTCTGCAAACCGCCGGCGCCCGCACTCGAGTGCAAAAAATCCGCATTGATTGGACTTTCAGTATTCTGTATACCGCATACAAGAGCAGCGGCAAACGGCAAATGACCGCTGCGGAGCGGGAGGACAGCCGTGTCGTCGTTCGAGCGCAGCTTCATTCGCATCAACCGTCTCCTCGTCGGGCTGGCGATGGCGGCGATCTTCGCCCTCGTCTTCCTCAACGTCGTCCTGCGCTACGGTTTCGGCACGTCGGTCTCCTGGATCGAAGAGGTGGCGCGCTTCCTGATGATCTGGGGCGCCTTCCTGGGCGCGGGGCTGGCCCTTCGCGAGGGCCGCCACGTCGCCATCGACGTGCTGCAGGACCGCCTGCCGGAGGGCGCGCGGCGCGCGCTGCGCATCGCCATCGCAGGCATCGTGCTCGTCTTCCTCGCCGGGCTCACCTACCTCGGCCTACGTTTCGTCGCCTTCGGCTGGGACAAGGTGACCATGGCGCTGCAGATTCCGCGCGGCATTCCCTACCTGGCGATTCCCATCGGCTGCGCGCTGTTCGCGATCCACCTGCTGCTGTTCTTCCGCCGCTTCGTCGCGCGCGACTGGGACGAGCTGGTCGTGGCCGGCGACGCCGAGATGGACGCGCCGCGGCCCGTCGTCGGGCGCGAGTGAACGGATGCCGGTGAATGGCCGCCGTCTGCCTCAGCCTCTTTGCGATCGGCCTGATCATCGGTGTGCCGGTCGCCTTGACCATGGGCATCGCCGGGCTCGGCGCGATCCTGTGGGGCGGCCAGTTCAATGCCCTGGTCGCCGCCCAGCAGCTGTTCAAGGGCATCGACTCCTTTCCCTTGATGGCCGTGCCCTTCTTCATCCTGGCCGCCGAACTGATGACCTCGGCGGGCCTGACCAACGCCCTGCTGCGTCTGGCCAACGATCTGGTCGGTCACATCCGCGGCGGGCTCGGCCACGTCAACGTGCTGGTCTCGATGCTGTTCGCCGGCATCAGCGGCTCCGCGCTGGCCGATGCCGCCGGCCCCGGCGCGATCGTCATGCGCATGATGCGCCGCGCCGGCTACGAGGCCCCCTATGCCGGCGCACTGAGTGCC
>CAZDBC010000249.1:0-5580 GCA_964503295.1 uncultured Kiloniellaceae bacterium
GCTTCAACGACCTCAGCCTCCGCGGCCACCGGGGCGACAGCCTGGCGGCCGCCCTGCTGGCCAACGGCGTCCATCTGGTCGGGCGCAGCTTCAAGTATCACCGGCCGCGCGGCGTCATGGCCGCCGGTGCCGAGGAGGCCAACGCCCTGGTCCAGGTCGGCGTCGACCCGCGCACCGATCCCAACGTCAAGGCGACCCAGTTGGAGCTGGTCGAGGGGCTGACGGCGCGCGCCCAGAACGCCTGGCCGTCGCTCGAATTCGATGTCGGCGGCATCAACGACCGGCTCGCCCGCCTGCTGCCCGCCGGCTTCTACTACAAGACCTTCATGTGGCCGGCATCGTTCTGGAAGACCTACGAACATTACATTCGCCGCGCCGCCGGCCTCGGCCGCGCGCCGCGCGAGCGCGATCCGGACCGCTACGACAAGACCTTTCACCATTGCGACGTGCTGGTCGTGGGCGCCGGGCCGGCCGGCCTCGCCGCGGCCCTCGGCGCCGCGCGCGCCGGCGCCCGCGTCACGCTGGTCGAGCAGGACTGGCTGCTCGGCGGCGCGCTTCTGTCGCAGCCCGACGCGCTGATCGACGGCCGGCCGTCGCTCGACTGGGTGGCCGCGGTGGAGAAGGAGTTGGCCCGGCACGAGGTGCGGATCCTGCGCCGGACCGTCGCCTTCGGCTACTACGACCACAACTTTGTCGGCCTGCTCGAAAACGTGACCGACCACCTCGCCGACAAGCCGGACCACCTGCCGCGCCATCGCCTGTGGCAGGTGCGCGCCCGGCAGGTTGTGCTGGCGACCGGCGCCATCGAACGGCCCTTGGTATTCCGCGACAACGACCGGCCGGGCATCATGCTGGCGTCCGCGGCGCGCAGCTATGCCCGCCGCTATGCCGTCAAGCCGGGCGACCGCGCCGTCGTCTTCACCAACAACGAAAGCGGACACGAGTCTGCCCTGGCGCTGTTCGCGGCCGGCGTCGACGTCTCCGCCATCGTCGACCTGCGCCCGGAACCGCATGGCCCGCGCAGCAAGGAGGCGCGCGAGCGCGGTATCCGCATCCTGGGCGGCCATGGCGTCATCGGAACGGACGGGGACAAGCGCGTGACTGCGGCCCGGGTCGCGCCGCTGAGCGAGGACGGCCAGTCCGTGGCCGGACCGGCCGAGACGGTTCCCTGCGACCTGCTCGTCTCCTCGGGCGGCTGGAGCCCGGCGGTGCACCTCTTCTGCCAGGCCCAGGGCCGGCTGCACTGGGACGCAGCCCAGGCCTGTTTCGTGCCCGAGCGGCCGATGCAGGCGGCTCAGCGGTCGGCCGGCGCCTGCAACGGCCGCTTCGGCCTGCGCGGCTGCCTGACCGAAGGCGCCGAGGCCGGCGCCGCGGCGGCGCGCGCGGCCGGCTTCGAGGCGAGGCTGCTCGAGGCACCGGAGGCAGATGACGACGGCGCGCTGAACGGCCGCTGGCTGTGGCTGGTGCCCTCCGACAAGCCGGTCGGCCGTGGCGGCAAGCACTTCGTCGACTTCCAGAACGACGTCACCGCGGCCGACCTCAAGCTGGCTCTGCGCGAGGGATACAGCTCGATCGAGCACGTCAAGCGCTTCACCACGACCGGCATGGCGACCGACCAGGGCAAGACCGCCAACGTCAACGCCATCGGGATCGTCGCCGAGGAGGTCGGCCGGCCCCTGCCCGAGGTCGGCGTCACCACCTTCCGCCCGCCCTACACGCCGGTCACCTTCGGCGCCTTCGCCGGACGCGACCTGGACGACCTGCTCGACCCCGTCCGCACCACGCCCATGCACGCCTGGCACGTCCGCGCCGGGGCGAAGTTCGAGGACGTGGGACAGTGGAAGCGGGCCTGGTACTACCCGCGCAACGGCGAGAACATGCACGCTGCCGTGCAGCGCGAGGTCAAAGCGGCGCGCGAGTCGGTCGGCATCCTCGATGCCACCACGCTCGGCAAGATCGACATCCAGGGCCCGGATGCCGCGGAATTTCTCAATCGCGTCTACACCAACGCCTGGTCCAAGCTCGACGTCGGCAAATGCCGCTACGGCCTGATGCTGGGCGAGGACGGCATGGTGCGCGATGACGGCGTAACCTCCCGGCTCGGCGAGCAGCACTATGTCATGACCACGACCACAGGCAACGCGGCCAGCGTGCTTTCGCAACTGGAGGACTATCTGCAGACCGAGTGGCCGCACCTGCGCGTTTTCCTGACCTCGGTCACGGAGCAGTACGCGACCATGACCTTGAGCGGGCCGAAGGCGCGCGACCTGCTGGCCGGGCTTACCGATATCGAGCTCTCGCCCAACGCCCTGCCACACATGGGTGCGGCGACCGGGCGCGTGTGCGGAGTACCGGCGCGCGTATTCCGCATCTCCTTCACCGGGGAGCGCTCCTATGAAGTCAACGTGCCGGCGAGCTATGGCCTGGCGGTCTGGGAGGCGATCATGATCGCCGGTGCAAAGTACGACATCACGCCCTACGGCACCGAGGCGATGCACGTCTTGCGCGCCGAAAAGGGCTTCATCATCGTCGGCCAGGAAACGGATGGCTCGGTGACGCCGCTCGACCTGGGCATGGACTGGATCGTCTCCAAGAAGAAGGACTTCATCGGCAAACGTTCGCTCAGCCGCAGCGACATGGAGGCCCCGGATCGCAAGCAGATGGTGGGGCTGCTGACCGACGACCCGGAGGAGGTGCTTCCGGAAGGGGCGCAACTGGTCGAGGAACTGAAGGATCAGCCGCCCATGGCCATGGTCGGCCACGTCACTTCGAGCTACTTCAGCCCCAATGTCGGGCGCTCGATCGCACTCGCACTTGTCAAGGGCGGGCAGGCCAAGGTCGGCGAGATCCTGTACGCGCCGCTCGAGGGCGGTCGCACGATCGCCTGTCGCATCGCGCCCTCGCCGGTCTTCTTCGATCCCGAGGGAGAGCGGCTGCGTGGTTGACCCCTATCTCAGGACCTCGGCACTGCAGCAGCTGGGCCTGGCCGGCCGGAGCGTCTCGGCGCGCGGCGAGGCCGGCGTCACGCTGGCGGAGCGTCCGTTCCGCGCCATCGTCGACCTGCGCGGCAAGCCCGACGACAGAGCCTTCATGGCCGCTGCGAACCTGGCGCTCGGCTTCACCCTGCCGAACGAGCCCAACACCACCGTCGCCAGCGGCAAGGCGACCGCCTTCTGGCTGAGCCCAGAGGAGTGGTGGATCGTGCTCCCCGACGCCACAGCCGAGGAAAGCACGGACCTGACCGAGAAGCTGAGCCAGGCGCTGGCCGAGCAGTTCGCCGCCGTGACCGACGTCGGCGAAAGCCGGACCTGCATCGCCGTGGGCGGCCCGCACGCCGCCGACCTGCTGGCCAAGGGCTGCCCGCTCGACCTGCACCCGCGTGCCTTCCCGGCCGGGGCCTGCGCCCAGAGCTTGCTCGCCAAGGCCGGCGTCCTCATCCACAAGCTGTCGGAGGACGAGGGCGACGGACCGGACTTCGAGCTCTACGTGCTGCGCTCTTTCGCGGACTACACTTGGCGCTGGCTCGAGGACGCCGCGCGGGAGTACGGGCTAGCGATCCTGCCGGAGTAGTCCGGGCCTCTCACGCCGACGGCGGCGTAGACCACAGCACCTGCCCGGTACCGACCAACCGTCATCCGGTCGCGCGCGAAGCGGCTCCATAGGACGAAAACGGAGACGGTCCGCCACGCCTCACATCGAAGGCAGGCGGGCCGTCTTCGATTTACTCGACCTTGCCGGGCAGGCTGAGGTCGCCCGAGCCCACGTCGAAGACATCGGCCACGCAGAGCAGCGGATCGTGCAGGCTGGCGTTGACCCGCAGGCCGGCGGTGACGGCGTCGAAGGAGACGCCGCGCTGCGCGGCCGGGTCCGGGAAGGGCACGCGCAGGGTCACGGTCTTGCCGTCGATCAGCGGGCTGTAGCCAGGGCTGTCGATCAGGATCGGCAGACCCGGCCAGGTGGCGGGCAGGCGCGGCGTCGCGCCCTCGGCAATGTCCTTCACCTTGAGGGCGTCGGGGCCGCAGGTCTCGTCGGGCACCAGAACCACCCAGTGGCTGTGCCAAATGTTCCCGTCGTTGCCGAGATCGCCGTCGTCGTTCTCGTCGAACAGCGGCGTGTCGTCGAAGTCGGGATGTGCGGTAACCGTCATGGCCAGGATCCCGGCTTTCTTCTCGAAGCCGACGGTCTCCGGGTCGAGGCTGGTCGGCCAGACGTAGGCGAAGACCGAACTGCCGGCCAGCTCGCCGCGTGGCGCCGGCCTGCTTGCGCCGGCCGCGCCCGCGACCGCCATACGGAAGGTGAGCCAGCGCTCCTCGGCCGTGACCTTGGCCTCGACAACGTCGAAAGGTGCGGCAGCGTTGCCGGCCTCGGCCTTGATCTCGTGGCCGGCGGCCGGGCCGGCCAGGGCGAAGGCGGCAAGGCCGCCGAGCAGGAGCGAGCGCAAGGAGGTCTTGGTCGGTCGGGTCATGGCGGAACTCCGGTTCAGGGTGGACATCAGGTGACGCTCGCGCCGTTCAGGCGGCGCCAGGCCGCGGCCGCCTGATCGGGCGCCGCGGCCTCGTGCTCGGCGCAGTCGACGCGCAGGTGGCGGTCGCCGAAGGCGGCACCCACCAGCGCGCAGAAGTGCGGCGTCTCGGGGTCGTTTGTCCGGTGGGGCCGGAAATGGCGACAGGTGACGCAGAGCCGCTGTGGCGCGATCGCGCCGGCCTCCTGCAGGGCACGGATGACCTGGATCAGGCCGCGCAGCAGCTCCGCCTGCTGCGCCTGCGGAAGGCACTCGATGGCCGCAGCAACGGCCAGGGGCGGCGCGTCCAGGCGCGCGGCCTCGGCCCGGCCGGGCCGAGTCAGGTGGAATACGCTCGCGCGCATGTCTTCAGGGTCGCTTCGGCGCACGATCAGCCCCTTGCGCAGAAGTGCCGCCACGCTGTCGCTGACCGTCGGCTGGCTGACGCCGAGCTCGGCGGCCAGGGTCGAGACACGCAAGGGCCCGCGCGCGGCGAGCAGGCCCAGGATCTGCCCCTGCGTCGGGGTCAGGCCGCGCTCGCCGAGGCGCTGCCGGGCCTGGCTGCGCTGCGCCAGACCGATGCGCTCGAGGGCCTCGGCGAGGCGAGTGGCCAACGGGCTGCTGATGGCGTCGAAATCATGCATGGCCAGATCAATAGGACTCCTATTTTATCGTGTCAATAGGATTCCTATGTAAATCGCCCAAGTCCTCCGCACCTCGGCTCGCCGAGGACGGTGTGGCCGCGGCCGCTCGGTTCAGGGATCGGCAGCCGACGCGCCCGGCAGAGGCTGTCGCAATCGGACGGGCGGCCGTCGCAAATCGCTTGGTCCGGGCCGGCCGCTTCGGCAACATTCCGCACACGACCGCAAGCGAGACGGCCGGCCCGCACGGGCAGCCGTCCAACAGGGCGCCGAAGGGACGGGAGCGATGAAATCTCATGCACGTGTGGTGGTGATCGGCGGCGGCGTGGTCGGCGTCAGCACCCTCTATCACCTGGCAAAAGCCGGCTGGTCCGACGTCGTGCTGCTCGAGCGCACCGAGCTGACCGCCGGCTCGACCTGGCATGCGGCCGGCCTGCT
>CAZDBC010000250.1:0-5579 GCA_964503295.1 uncultured Kiloniellaceae bacterium
GACCGGCCGGCTGTTTCCGGACAGTCTCTGGCCCCGCCTGATGGCCATCGTCTCCAGCATTTGGGGCGCCTCGGCCCTCTGCGGTCCGCTGATCGGCGGGCTGTTCGCGAGCTGGGGCCTGTGGCGTGGAGGATTCTGGGCGTTCGCGGCGCAAGCCGCCGTCTTGGTGGTGGCGGCCCTCATCCTGCTGCGCGGCAGGGAGGAAGCGCCCGAGGCCGGCGGCGGGATTCCCGTTCGTCGCCTTGCGCTGCTGGCCGGTGCAATCCTGCTCGTCGCCTGGGCCGGCGCCGAGCCGGCGGCGCTGCGGTCCAGCCTGGCATGCCTGGCGGCGGTGGGCCTATTTGCCCTCTTCTTGCAGTTGGATCGGCAGCATCCTTCACGCCTGCTGCCCCGTCGCTCGTTCGACCCGCGCGGGACCGTCGGTGCGGCCCTGATCACCGTACTCGCCCTTTCGATCGCCACCATCCCCTTCACCACCTACGGCCCCTTCTTTCTCGCCAGCCTGTTTGGCGCCGACCCCTTGACCGCGGGCTATCTGATCGCCATCGAATCGGTTGCCTGGACTCTGGCAGCCATCCTGTTTGCCGGCGCGCGTTCGGAAGCCGAACCGCGCATCATCCGCTGCGGAGCGCTGGTCGTTGCGCTCGGAGTGATCGGTTTTGCACTGGCCGCGAAGAGCGGGCCGCTCGCCGCCTGGGCGGCCTGCGCGCTCCTGTTAGGGTCGGGTTTCGGCATGGCCTGGGCCTTCATCATGCGTCGGGCGGTTACGGCGGCCGAAAGCGACGACCGCGATCGCACGGCCTCGGCACTGCCGACCATGCAGCTGATCGGCTACGCCATTGGCGCGGCGATCAGCGGCTGGGTGGCGAACGCGGCCGGTTTTCACCAAGAGCTGCCGTCAAACGAGGTACAGTCCATCGCGATCGTCGTCTTCGCGGCCTTCATCCCCTTCGCCCTGGTCGGCCTGGCGAGCGCGAGCGCGATCGATGGCAGCCGGAGGTCGGCCTGATCGGCCCTTTCCTCGGACTTCTGCTTGGTCTAAATCCGTCAAGAGGCTGCCGCTTCAGCCTTCTGTACCGCCGAGGACATCCGCATGAACTACGTGTTTCCGACGCCCCCCGTGCCCAGCGTCGAGGTCGCCGGAGGGCAGGCGCGCTTTCCCGTTCGGCGCATCTTCTGCGTCGGCCGCAACTACGCGGAGCATGCGCGCGAGATGGGCCAGGATCCCGCGCGCGAGGAGCCCTTCTTTTTCACCAAGCCGGCCGATGCCGTGGTGCCCGACGCCGCGACCATTCCTTACCCGGCGGCCACTGAGAACCTGCACCACGAGGTCGAGCTGGTCGTCGCCCTCGGCGCCGAGGGACGCGATGTCGAGCGGGAGTCCGCACTCAACCTCGTTTACGGCTATGCCATCGGCCTCGATCTGACGCGGCGGGACCTGCAGCAGGCCGCCAAGTCCAAGGGGCGGCCCTGGGATGCGGCGAAGGCCTTCGATCAGTCGGCTCCGTGCGCCGCCATCCGTCCGGCCGCAGAGATCGGCCACCCGACCCACGCGGCGATCTGGCTTACGGTGGACGGCGAGCTGCGCCAGTCCGCGGACATCGGTGACATGATCTGGCCGGTTCCCGATATCCTGTCGATCCTGTCGGGGCTGTTCCGGCTCCTGCCCGGGGACCTCGTGTTTACCGGAACGCCCGCCGGCGTGGGCGCGTTGCTGCCGGGAAACAAGGTCATCGGGGGCATCGACGGCCTGGGCGAGCTGTCGATCTCGATCGCCTAGCGTGCGGGAACCGGCCGGCCGGGCATCGACGGCCCTGCACGACCGATAAGTCGGTGCAGGCCTCTGAGAACCAAGTAAGAGGATCTAGAATGTTCGACAAAGTGACCAGACACCCGCGAACGCTGGCGGCACTGTTGCTGGTCGTGCTCGCGCTTCGACCGGTGGGTGCGGCGGCGCAGACGGAAACCTCGCGTGAGATGCTCGGTCCGGCGATCGCCGTCGAGATCGCCCGCGGCCTGGAAGCGACGGATGGACCTCAACGCGAGCTTTGGTTGGCCGAGATCGACCGCTTTTACCGTGCGCGGGACTTTGCGCCGCTGTGGCTCGAACCGGACGGCATCCGTGACAAGGCCCGCGAGCTTGTCGAGATCCTGCAGGCCTCCGCCGAACACGGATTGCGGCCGGCCGACTACGACACCAAGGCGCTGGCTGGGCTGATCGCGGCGGACCTGCCGGCCGACCGACCTCTTTTGGAAGCGCGTCTCAGCATTGCGCTGGTCGAGTACGCCTCGGATCTTGGGTCCGGCCGGGTCATCCCCCGCGAGGTCGACGAGGAGCTTCACATCTACCCGCGCGACATCGAGGTCGCGGCGCTGCTCGAAAGGGTCGCGGCGGCGGAGCGCCTCGCCCCGGTCCTTGCCGGTTATGCGCCCCAGACCGACGAGTACGGCCGGCTCAAGAATGCCCTTGCGGACTATCGCAGACTGGCGGCGCAAGGCGGCTGGCCGCCTTTTCCCGAGGGCGAGACCTTGAAGGCCGGGATGACGGATTCGCGCGTCGCGGATCTGCGGGCACAGTTGCGCCTGCGCGGCGACCTGCCCGAACCGGACGAGACTGTTACCGAGGCGACCCCGGCCGACCTGTTCGATCCGGGGGTGGAACGGGCGGTGCGCCGTTTTCAGGACCGCCACGGCCTGACGCCAGACGGCGTCGTCGGTCCGCTGACCAGCGCCGCGCTGAACGTACCCGTGGAATTGCGCATCAAACAGATGCTGCTGAATATGGAGCGCCGCCGCTGGATGAACGACGACCTGGGCGAGCGTTACGTCTTCGTGAATCTCGCCGATTTCGAGCTGAAGCTGGTCGAGTACGACGATACCGTGTTCGACAGTATCGTGCAGGTCGGCAGCCGCTACCACCGCACGCCGGTTTTCAGCGACGAGATCGAATACATCGTGCTCAACCCGACCTGGACCGTGCCGCCGAGCATCGCGGCCCGCTCCATCCTGCCCAAGCTTCAGGAGGATCCGGGCTATCTCGAAAGCAACGACTTCGTCGTGTTCAGCGACTGGTCGGGCGATGCCGTGCGCGTCGACCCGGCCGGCCTCGACTGGACCGCATTTACGCGCCAGTCGGTCCGCGGCCTCAAGTTCCGCCAGATGCCGGGCGAAGGCAATGCTCTGGGGCGGCTGAAGATCATGCTGCCCAACCGTTTCGACATCTACCTGCACGACACGCCTTCGAAGGGCCTCTTCGAACGCACCGAACGCACGTTCAGTTCGGGCTGCATACGGGTCGCCAAGCCACGCGAGCTAGCCGCCCGCCTGCTCCGGCCCGACCCGCAATGGTCGCTCGAGCGGATCGACGCGGTCATCGAAAGCGCCGAAACCCGGGTCGTACGCCTGCCCGAGCCGGTTCAGGTGCACATCACCTATCTCACCGCCTGGGTCAACAAGGACGGCAGCGTCTACTTCCGCCCCGACGTCTACGACCGCGATGAAAAGCTTGCAGCAGCTCTGGGGATCGATGGCCTCTGATCGGGGCCCGCGCCATTGCAGTCATAAAAAGTGAGGGCCCGGCGCGCAGACGCCGGGCCCGAGCATTTTTGACGACGGCCGGCGCGAAGGCTGGGCCGTCGGGGACGATACTCAGTTCAGATAATCGTACTCGCCGCCCTTCCACTCATAGAAGACGTAGCCGGGCAGGGTAACGTCGCCCTTGTCGTCGAAGCTGAGGTCGCCGAGCACCGTCTTGAAGGTCTCCGAGTTCAGGACCGGAAGGATCTTCCCGAGGTCGGTCGAGCCGGCCTTCTCCGCCGCCTGCGCGAAGACCTGCATGGCGGCGTAGGTGTAGAGCACGTAGCCCTCCGGCTCGATGCCCTTGGCCCGGAACTTGGCC
Source organism: uncultured Kiloniellaceae bacterium (assembly GCA_964503295.1). Lineage (GTDB taxonomy): Bacteria > Pseudomonadota > Alphaproteobacteria > Kiloniellales > Kiloniellaceae > CAZDBC01. The sequence goes on from CAZDBC010000250.1 coordinate 3,899, forward strand.
ACGATGTCGGCTGCCCCCGGGTTCTTGCGCGGATCCGGGCTGAAGGTCATCAGCGTGCCCTCGCCGGCATCGCCGGTGATCGACCAGTACTCGTCAGTTACCAGCGCATCGCCCGAGACCAGCAGGGTGTCCATGCCCTGGTCGCGCATCTGGCGCACGATCAGGCCGGCTTCGGTGTGGTAGCCGCCGACATAGAGAACGTCGACGTTGTTGACCTTGAGCTTGGACACCAGAGCCGAGTAGTCCTTCTCGCCGGCCGTATAGGCCTCGTAGAGAACCTCCTGCACGCCCTCGTTGTTGAGGGTCTTCTTGGTCTCGTCGGCCAGACCTTTGCCGTACGCGGTCTTGTCGTGAATGACGGCGATGTTCTTGCCGCCGAACTTGTCGGCCAGGAACTTGCCCGCCACAAGGCCCTGCTGGTCGTCACGCCCGCACACGCGAAAGACGTTCGGACCGCCCTCGTCGGTCAGCTTCGGATTGGTCGAGGCCGGCGAAATCATGAGTACGCCTTCCTCGGTGTAGACCGCCGACGCCGGGATCGAGGAACCGGAGCAGAAATGCCCGGCCATGAAGACGACATCGTTGGCCACCATGTCGTTGGCCACCGCGACCGCCTGCTTGGGATCGCAGGCATCGTCGCCCACGAACAGGTTCAGCTTCTCGCCCAGAACGCCGCCGGCGGCATTAAGGTCTTCCACCGCCTGTTCCGCGCCTGCCTTCATCTGGGCGCCGAAGCTGGCGTACTGGCCGGTCATCGGGCCGGCGGTGGCAACGTTGATATCCGCTCGGGCCGCCGTCGTGGCCAGAGCCGAGGCCGCAACCGCGGCCATCAGCATATAACTCAGTCTTGTCATTCCTTGGTACCTCCCAGTTGTCGGGGCCGCCACATGACGGCCCGGAACCCACCCTAGTTCATGCAACCTTGGATAGCCGGAGATTAGCGCCCCGACACCCATGACGGCAACGATCGCCGCGATCCCCTGGACCGCGCCTTCTCGATCATTGCTTCACCCCTCTCCCGTTCCGGCCTTTTCACGCCACGAGAACAGGCCGGAACGTTCATAGAGCCAGGGATATTGGCGGACCATCTTCCATGCCTTGGTGGAGCGATAAGCGATCAAGGCGATTCCGATCAGGACGGCCGTATCAAGTATGTAGCCCGGCAAGGACAGCAGGTCGCCGTCGAACAGGGCGAAGATGAGAAAGCGATCCGCGAAGCCCAGCAGCGCGCCGTAGAGATAGGCCTGCCAGACCGGCCGCCAGTTGGCGGCGAGCGCCTGGCCCATGAGGAAAGAGGCACCGCCGGCGATCGCCACGGTGATGCCGATGAAGGTGCCGATTCCGTTGCCGATCAGGGCTTCCATACCGGTCCGCTCAAGCCTCCATGATCGCGTCGCAACGCATCGTTCAATGTCCGCCTTCCAGGTAGGCCGCGCGCACTTCCGGCCTGGCCAGAAGCTCGCGGCCGCCGCCCGACAGGGTGATGGTGCCGTTGACCATGACATAACCCCGATGGGCCAGCTTCAGGGCGTGATAGGCGTTCTGCTCGACCAGGAAGATGGTCATGCGCTTCGTTTCGTTGATCGTGCGGATCGCCTCGAAGATCTGCTTGACGACCAACGGCGCCAGCCCGAGGGAGGGCTCGTCGAGGAGCAGCAGGCGCGGCCGGCTCATCAGCGCG
>CAZDBC010000251.1:0-5568 GCA_964503295.1 uncultured Kiloniellaceae bacterium
GGCGCCGCCCGCCCCGCGGCTCGCCCGATAGAGCTGACGGGCCAGCTCCGCCGCCACGCCGACGCGGTAATGCAGTGGATCCCAATAGTTTCCGTCGGTCGCGGTCATCGCGCTCGGGCGCATGAAATCGAGCACCAGGCTGTTGGCCCGGGCGCCGGCGAGTTCCGCGATGCGCGCCTTGCACTCGGCCCAGACGCTCTCGGCGCGGCTGTTCGGCGGCGGCTGGGCCGAGAGGTGATAGGGCACGAAGTACAGCAGGGCGCGGGTCTCCTCCGGCAGGCCGGCGAGCGCCTGGGCCAGCAGGGCATGGGCCGGGAAGTCGAGGGCCCCCCGCTCCGCCGCCGAGAGGCTGGTCGGCGGATCGGCCGGCCGCGGCTCAGCCGGCCCCTCGCCCCAAAGGTTGCGGCGCGCCCGCAGCGGGTCGTAGGTCTCGTCGTCGGGCAGGAAGTCGGTGTAGCCGTCGAGCCCGCGCTTGACCGGGCGCAGGCCGAGCAGGGTGGCGAGCTGGCGCCCGGCCTGCTCGACCGCGTGCAGGTCGAAGTGGTGCAGGTAGTCGTTCCAGGGGTCCGCGTCGTAGAGCCATTCCGGGAACGGCCGCTCGGTGTAGCGTTCGAGCGGCGCATCCGCCTCGCACCAGACGCTGTCGAGTCCGACCAGCAGATAACGTGCGTCCGGGTGATGCCGCGCGAAGAGCTCGACCATGCGCGCCTGTTCGTAGGCCGTCGCGCTGTTCATTGCCAGGTTGGCGAAGCGCGCGTCGAACAGCTCGTTGAGCTGGTCCGGGCGCAGCAGGCGGCTGGTCGAGGTGCCGATGATCGCGCTGTCGAAGGCCGGGCTGCGCGCCAGCGCGGGATAGGAAAAGCGCTGGTTGGAATCGACCGGTACCCGCGGCAGCGGTGGCGAAAGGTGCAGGGCATCGAACGGGTCGATCAGCACGATCGCGAGATAGAGCCCGCCGCCGAGCAGGACGACGGTCGCCACCAGATCGCGCAGGAAGCGGCGCCAACGCGCCGCCGCCTGCCGAGCCGTCCCCTCCGTCTCCGTCCCGTCCATGCCGCCGGCCCGCGTTCCCTAGAACTGGAAGTAGATGAATTCGTCGTGAAAGCCGCCACCGATCAGCAACAGCAGGCCGACGCAGGCGGCGCCCGTCGTGACCGCGACGATCCGGCGCGGCACCAGCAGCTCCTCCACGACCCGCTGGCTGGCCGGGCCGATGACCGCGACGCCCGCCGCGAAGGGAAGCAGCCACCAGGTCTCGTCGGGCAGCGCCAGGCCGGAGGTGCCGGCGCCGAGCCCGACCATGGCGCCCAGCATGGCGGCGGCCGCGCCGAAGCTCTCGGCCCGGAACAGCACCCAGGTCACCAGCAGGAAGACCATTGTCGCCGCCCAGGCCAGCGGCGCCGGCAGTCGCCGCCCGCGCTCCTCCCAGGCGTGGTTGACCGCCAGCGCCAGGCCGTGCAGGCCGCCCCAGGCGACGAAGGTCCAGGCGGCGCCGTGCCAGAGGCCGCCGAGCAGCATGGTGATCATCAGATTGATCGTCTGGCGTCGGGCCCCGCGCCGGTTGCCGCCGAGCGGAATGTAGAGGTAGTCGCGCAGGAAGCGCGACAGGGTGATGTGCCAGCGGCGCCAGAAATCGCGGATCGAGGTCGCGCGGTAGGGCACGTTGAAGTTGATCGGCAGGCGAAAGCCGAACAGCAGCCCGAGGCCGATCGCCATGTCGGAGTAGCCGGAGAAGTCGAAATAGATCTGCAGCGCGAAGGCGAGCGCGGCGAGCCAGCCCTCGCCGGCCGAGAGCGCGCCGCCCAGCGCGGCCTGGGCGAACAGCGGGTCGGCGACGAGGGCGAGCGGATCGGCCAGCGCGACCTTCTTGAACAGGCCGATGATGAACAGCACCGCGCCCTGGCCCATCATGCGCGCCAGCTCGCCCGCCGGCGGCAGGCGCCGGAACTGCGGGATCAGCTCGTTGTGGCGCACGATCGGCCCGGCGACGAGCTGGGCGAAGAAGGTGACGTAGACGAAGTAGTCGAGCAGGCCGTAGGGCCGCGCCCGGCCGCGCTTCAGGTCGACCAAATAGGAGATCTGCTGGAAGGTGAAGAAGCTGATGCCGAGCGGCAGGACGATGTTGAAGCGCTCGTGCGGCGCCCCGGTCACCGCGAGCAGGCTCTCGGCGAAGAAGTCGGCGTACTTGAACAGCCCGAGCAGGCCGAGGTTGAAGGCGACCCCGAGCGCGGCCAGCGGCGCGACGGCGGCGCGCGCCGCCAGGCGTGCGAGCAGCCAGTTGACTAGCACCGAGCCGACCAGGAGCGGCAGGAAGCGAACGTCCCAGTAGCCGTAGAAGACCAGCGAGGCGAGGCAGAGCAGCGCGAGGCGCGCGTCGTGGTAGCGGCCGAGCAGGTGATAGGCGGTCAGCGCGGCCGGCAGGAAGGCGAGGATGAAGACCCAGGAGTTGAACAGCATGGCGTGTCAGGCCGCGGCGCTCATCTCGATCTCGCGGTCACTTCTCCGAGGCCACGAACACCCCGTCCCAATCCGGCCCCGGCGGCGCCTCGCGGAACGCCATGATGCGCGCCTCGTAGAGATCGTAGAGCCCGCTTAGGTCGTGCCGGCGGGCGGCGGGCGCGCTGCGGCACTGCCCGACCAGGGCAAGCGCTTCGGGCCAGTCCTGTGCCCGGTAGGCCGCCAGCATGGCCTCGTGCCGGCGCTCGAGGTCCCGGAAATCGTCCGACCCCGCCTCGGTCGCGTCGCCGAGCAGCGTGTACACGCGCTCCGGCTCGAGCTTGCCCTTCACGCGGATCAGGTCGATCTCCAGCAGCGCGAAAGGGCTCTTCAACCGCTCGACAGTCGGCGCCCCGACCGCGATCCCGACGCCGTAGACCTTGGTCTGACCCTCCAGGCGCGAGGCGACATTCACCGTGTCGCCCATCACCGTGTAGTCGAAGCGCTGGTCGGACCCCATGTTGCCGACCACGCACTCGCCGGTGTCGATGCCGATGCCGATGCGCAGCTCGAAATGGCGCTCGTTGGAGATCGCGCTCAGCTCGCGGCGCTGGCGGTTGACCCGTGCCAGGCTGTCCTGCATCGCGAGCGCCACCGCGCAGGCGTGCTCGGCGTGCGCCGCGTCCGGCAGCGGCGCGTTCCAGAACGCCATGATGGCATCGCCCATGTACTTGTCGATGGTGCCGCCGCCTTCGAGGATGTCGTTGCTGAGCGGGGTCAGGAAGCTGTTCATCAGGCTGGTCAGACCCTGCGGATTGCTCTTGTAGTGCTCTGACACGGTGGTGAAGCCGCGCACGTCGCTGAACAGCACCGTCATCTCGCGGGTCTCGCCGCCCAGGGCGAGGCGCTCCGGGTGCTCGGCAAGCTGCTCGACCAGCGCCGGGGAGAGGTACTGGCTGAAGGCGCTGCGCACCTGGCGGCGTTCCGATTCCTCGCGGAAGTAGTTGAAGTAGACCAGCGCCCCGTAGACCGCAAGGCTGGCGACGAGGGGATAGCCGACGTCGATCAGAAGCTGGTTCGAGTTGTAGAGCTGCCAGGAGACGCCGGCCAGGGTGAGCGCCACGGTGCCGCCGAACAGCAGGGCCGGCAGCGCCCCCATGATCGGCACCACGACGATCATCAGCAGGCCGACCGCGGCGGTCATGAGAAGCTCGAGCCCGATGGCGTAGTGCGGCCGGGTGAGATAGCTGCGCGTCAGCACGGTCTCGAGCAGTTGCGCGTGAACCTCGACGCCGGGCACGGCCGGGTCGATCGGGGTCGGCTTGATGTCCTGCAGGCCGACCGCCGAGGTGCCGACGAAGACGATCTTGCCGGCCAGGCTGTCGCGCGGCGCGCGGCCCCAGAGGATGTCGCGCGCCGAGACGAAGCGTTCCGCGCGGGTCGGCGTGTAGTTCACCCAGATCAGGCCGTTGCGGTCGGTCGGGATCTCCAGGCCGGCGACCACGATGCTGGATATACCGGCCTGGTCGCGCTTGATGGCGAAGGCCTCCTGGCCGGTCGCCACCCGCAGCGCCTCGAGCGAGAGGGTCGGCAGGATGCGATCCTGGACCACCGCCATGGCCGGCACCCGGCGCACGATGCCGTCCCACTCCGGCACCAGGGAGAAGAGGGCCTGGCCCATCGCGGCTTCTTCCAGCACCTCCAGGTTGCGCACCGCGCCCGGATAGCGGAACAGGAAGGGCGTGGGGTCGCCGCCGATCTTGGCGAGCGGCGCCGGCTTGGGCGGATCGTAGCTGTCGCCGACCTGGCGCTGGAATCCGGACAGGCCGAGCACGACGCGGCCGCGCGCGATCGCCTCGGCCAGGCGCTCGTCGTTGCTCGGCAGCGCGCGCAGCCGCTCCCTGGTCGCCTCGTCGAGCGCCTCCAGGTCGTCGGCGATGGCGCCGGGCGACAGGCGGTCGGGCTCGGGAAAGACGATGTCGAAGGCGATGACGGCGGCACCGTAGGCGGCGATCTGCTCGACCAGCCTGGCCATGACCAGGCGCGACCAGGGCCACTGGCCGATCGACTGGATGCTCTCCTCGTCGAGGTCGACGATGGCGACCGGCTGCGGCGTGTAGGCGCGCGGCTCGATGTTCTGATAGAGGTCGAAGAGCTTCAGCCGGACCAGTTCGACCGGCGCCGGGTCCCAGACCCGCACCGCAAGCAGGACGGCGAAAAGCGTCAGGCCGATCCAGCGGCCGAAACCGAAGCCGCCCAGTCGCCGCAGCAGGCGGCCGGAGACCCGCAGCAGCCCAGCCGGCAGGCGCGGTGTGGCACGCGCCGACACGCCGGAAACGGCGCCGCCGCCGACGTCGCTGCGTTCGGCCATGGTGCCGGCCCGCGGCGCCCGACCGCGCCGCTCAGCCGGCGCGCGCCAGCGCGCGCCGCTGGAGGCCGGCCAGGTTGTCGAGCGAGAGCAGATGCCAGTAGAGCACGGGGAGCAGGCCGCGCCGGCGCCAGTCGAGCACGACCTCGTCGGGCAGGGCGTTGAAGCGCTCGGGATCGACCACCTTCAGCCCCGTCAGACGCCGGTTGCCGCCCGCGGGCAGGCGGAAGGTGAGAGCCCGGTCGATCAGCAAGTCGCGCTGCGTCAACTCGGCGACGAAGGCGCGCGTGCGCGCGTCCTGCTGCACGTAGAGCCGGCACAGCTCCATGGCCTTCTTCGCGAGCTCGCTGGGCGCGCCCTCGCTGAACAGCGGCCGGCCACCGGCCTCGGTGCCGCCGGGCTCGATCAGGTCGCTCTGCGCGTCGATCAGCAGGATGGTCTGCTGCCCGTCCGGGTGCGGCGCCAGCATGAAGGGATAGCGCTGGATGTAGAGCGGGACGTGGGCGTCGGGCTCCCACTGGCCGGCCTCGTCGACGAAAAGGTTGCGGTTGTCGCCGACGCCGAGCAGCACCATCGGCAGGGGCGTCTCGGCGGCCATGAAGACGATCGGATAGCGGCGCGCCGCGGCGCGGAACTCCTCGACGTTGAGCACCATGGCGTGGCTCGTGCGCGCGAAGTCGTAGCGCCAGGTCGCGCGCAGGCAGAGATTCTCGTGCCGGCTGCGCGCGATCGGCGTCAGCGAGCGGTAGAGATGCGGCAGCGGC
>CAZDBC010000252.1:0-5526 GCA_964503295.1 uncultured Kiloniellaceae bacterium
ATCGGGCTCGCGAGTCTCGGGGTCGGCGACGATGTTGAACATATAGTAGAGGCCGCGACCGCGAATGTCGCCGATGCACTCGTGGCGCGTCTGGAGCTTCTCAAGCCCGGCGCGCAGACGTTCGCCCATGCGCGCGGCGTGGCCGGTCAGGTCGTCGCGCAAGACGATCTGCAGCTGCTTGAGCGCAACCGCGCAGGGCAGCGGATCCTGCGGATAGGTGCCGGCCCAGGGCAGGCCCTTCTTGCCCATCGAGGCTTCCGCCACCTTAGGCGTGGTGACCGCACCGCAAACCGCGAGACCGGCGCTCATGCCCTTGCCGAAGGTAACTATGTCGGGCGTGACATCGTAGTGCTGAAAGCCCCACATCCTGCCGGTGCGCCCCGGCGCGAGCTGGGCCTCGTCGAAGATCAGCAGTGCACCCCAACGGTCAGCGAGCTCGCGCAGACCCTGGAGCCAGCGCTGAGACGGGACGATCATGCCGCCGGCGACCATCATCGGCTCGACCAGGATCGCCGCCACCTCCTGGCTGGTGGTGAACTCGATCATCTCGGCGGAGATGTGCAGGCTGATCCGGTCCCACTCCGCCTCGTCGCGCACCGGGGCGCGGTAGTAGAAGGGCGGCACGATGATGTTGGAGCGCGCCGGGATGGTCAGTGGACCGAGCCCGCGCTTGCGCGCGCCGCCGACGGTGGTGACGGCCTCGGCGGCGAGCGAGCCGCCGTGCAGGCCGCGCACGACGGAGCAGATCTCGAAACCGCCGGTCGCACCGAGCGCCATGCGCATGGCGATCTCGTTGGCCTCCGACCCGGTGACCGCGTAGTTCAGCAGCTTGAGGTCGCCGGGCAGCGTGCTGCCGACCAGTTCGGCGAACTCGATCGCCCAGGGATTGGAGTACCAGGACGACTGATGCACGAAGGTCTCGCCCATCTCCTTGATGGTCTCGGCGAGCTCCGGGTGGGCGTGCCCGAGCACCAGCGACATCATGCCCGAGCTCATGTCGTAGTAGGCGTTGCCGTCGACGTCGAACAACTTCACGCCCTTGCCGTGCGAGAAGATGATGCGCGGCTCGTAGCGCCAGCCCAGCACTGCGTCGGCGTCGCGCGCCATCCAGTCCATGTGCCGGTTCGAGAACTTGAAGGCCTTTTCCAGATGCGGATCGGTCAAGGATCGTCTCCCGATGTAACCCTGTTTAACCGTGGGCGATGGACTCGCGGGTGCCACCTACCGGCCGACACCTGTTCCGTTAAACGGAACGAAATGACCCCGAATATTGAAACTATCTCTTGATGTCGGACCGCGAGTCAAGGAGCATCGGGTAACAGGGCGCCTGCGGCGCCGCCGGCGCGGCGTCGCTACGGCGGGCCTTCCCTTCCCGGCAATCACGTGCGGAGTGGCACTTGGCAAAACTCCTGGCGTTCTTCGATCCGCTTCGTCCGCGCCGTCCGCGGTCCGCATCAGGCGAAGCTGGCAGCGATCCTGTCGGCGGTTTTGCGCAGCAGGGGCTTGAGGCTCGGCAGCTTCTCGTAGGGCATGCGCGCGGCCGGGATCGAGACCGCCAGACCGGCGATCATGCGGCGCTGGGAATCGAACACCGGCACCGCGGCGCCGACCACGCCAAGGACGAACTCCTGGTTCGAGGTCACGAAGTCGTTGCGCGCCGCCTCGGCCGAGATGGCGCGCAGCCTGTCCCGGTCGACGATCGTCCAGGGCGTATAGGCGACCAGGGTCTCGGTCTCGAAGAACCTGTCCAGTTCGTCGGGCGACATCTTGCCGAGATAGATCTTGCCCATCGAGGTGCAATGCAGCGGTGCCCGGCGCCCGCGCTGAAAATGGAACGAAAGCGGGGAGCTGCCGGTGACGTCGTCGAGGTAGACGATCTCGTAGCCGGAGCGGGCGCCGAGACTGCAGCTCTCGCCGGTCTGCTCGGACAGGCTGACCAGCGCCGCACGGCGCAGGGCGGTGCGCGAGGCGCCCTCGAGGATCTCGGTGGCGAGTTCGATCGCCGGTGGCGCCAACAGCAGTCGCCGCTCGCCGGGCATGCGCTGGACCAGTCCGAGCCGCTCGAGCTGGGCGAGCACGCGGTGCACCGTCGCCTTGGGGAGATCGAGGGCCTGGGCCAGCTCGCTGAGGCCTGCACTGCCCTCGCGCCGGGCGAGCTCGCGCAGCACGGCGAAGACCTTGGCGACCGGTCCCGGCTCGGCCGGGCCGAATTTCTCGTTTCGGGGCATCTCGGGTTTCGGACGGGAGCTGTTCATACGTCGCGCCTCTTATCTGGAGCTGCCGCCCGCCGCCGCAGCACGCTAACAGGGCCGCCGGCCAGGCGAATGAAAATTTGTTACACGGGAGATTAGCCGATGATGGGGCGCGCGCCCAACATACTGTTCATCCAGGCCGACCAGCTCCCGCCGCAGTTCCTGCCCTGCTACGGCCACGGCGTCGTTCAGGCGCCGAACTTGCAACGGCTGGCCGAACGCGGCGTCGTGTTCGACAGCGCCTACTGCAACTTCCCATTGTGTGCGCCGTCGCGCTTTTCCATGCTGTCCGGGCTTCTCGCCTCCCGCATCGGCGCCTATGACAACGGCGCCGAGTTTCCGGCTGCGGTGCCGACCTTCGCGCACGCGCTGCGCCTGCTCGGCTACGAGACCTGCCTCAGCGGCAAGATGCACTTCATCGGTCCCGACCAGTTGCACGGCTTCGAGGAGCGGCTGACGACCGACATCTATCCCGCCGACTTCGCCTGGACCGCCGACTGGTCGCCGCGCGAGCGCAGCCCCACGGCCGAGATGGCGGTGGTCACCGAGGCCGGCCCGTGCCGGCGCAGCGTCCAGGTCGATTTCGACGAAGAGGCCTGCTTCCTGGCCGTGCGCAAGATCTTCGATCTGGCGCGCGATCCACTGGCGCGGCCGTTCTTCCTGACGGTCTCGCTGACCCACCCGCACGACCCCTTCGAGACGCCCTGGGACTGCTGGAACCGCTATCGCGACGACGACATCGACCCGCCCGTCATCGCGCCCGACCGGCGCGACCCGCACAGCCGGCGTCTGGCCGGACATTTCGGCATGGACGAGACGGGCCTCGACGAGGCCGCGGTGCGCCGCGCGCGCCGCGCCTATTACGGCTCGATCAGCTACGTCGACGACCGGCTGGGCGAGCTGCTCGCCGCGCTCGAGGCGGGCGGCCAGGCCGAGAACACCATCGTGGTCTTCGCCGCGGACCACGGCGAGTTCCTGGGCGAGCGCGGCCTCTGGTTCAAGCGCAGCTTCTTCGAGCATTCCGCCCGCGTGCCCCTGATCGTCGCCGCGCCGCAGCGCTTCGCGCCGCGCCGCGTGACCCAGCACGTCTCGCTTGTCGACCTCTTTCCCACCCTGTGCGAGCTGGCCGGGGGCGCGGTGCCCGAGGCGGCCGCGCCGCTCGACGGCCGCAGCCTGGTGCCCCTGATGGAGGGCGCGGCGGCGGACTGGGACAACGTCGCGCTCGGCGAGATCCTCTGCGAGTGCACCTCGGCGCCGATCTTCATGGTGCGGCGCGACCGCTGGAAGTACGTCGCCTGCGAGACCGACCCGCCGCAGCTCTACGACCTGGCGGCCGACCCGCAGGAGCTGGTCAATCTGGCCGGGCAAAGCGAGCTCGCCGAGATCGAGAGCCGGCTCGCCGCCGAGGTCGCGACGCGCTGGGACGCCCGCGCGATCGCGCGGGCGGTGCGCGACAGCCAGCGCCGGCGCCTGCTGGTCAACCGGGCGCTCGCGACCGGCCGGCAGACCGCCTGGGACTATCAGCCCCAATTCGACGCCGCGCGCGCCTACTACCGCGGGCACGGCGGCGGTGACGCCGAGAACCTGATCCGCCGCGGGCTGGCGCATGGAATCGTCGCACAGGACGCCGACGGCATCAGCTACCGCGGCCGGCCGATCGGCGCGAACGACGCCGAGGCGGCGGCCTTCCTGCGCACCGAGTTCGAGATCGCCAACGCGCTCGAGCGGCAGATCCGCGAGGCGGCGGGCCGGCTGTAGCGCCGCCGGCGCCGAGGCCCTGTTCGCGCGAAGCAATCTCGGGCAGGCCCGCCGCAGGGCTCAGTCCGCGAGCTGGTCGCCGATGGGCGGCCAGATCCAAAACGCCGAGCTGGCGTGGGCGGCCCGGCGGGAGCCGGCGCCGGAAGCCGACCGGATCGGCGCCATCATGATGCCGGTCTCGACCGCCCTGCGGGTAGCGGCCGAAATCTTCGGCAAGCCCAATGCGCCTTTAGGGATCGAAGTTTGGCCGCCAATCTTCAGGCTTGGTCTCACAAGGTCGTTGCTTGAAGTCCGCGCTCAAACAGTCGATAAAGGAGTCAATCCCCATCGTTGACGGACCGACTGTCAGCTGGCCGAGGAGGTTTGTGAGCCGCTCAAGATCAGCGTTCGAAGATTCACGATGGCACTCCACGCCGGCCGATGCGCTGAGGAAAGCCGGTTCACGGGCGTAAGCGGCAGCGCAGCGTCCTCGGCTCGATTTCGAGAAGCTGCCGCGAGACGACGGCAGCATCGCAGCACAGGTGAATCGATTTTCTCGGCTCGGGATCGCACAGCGGCAACGCCGCCGCTTCAAGGCGGCGCACCGGCGGATGCACAGCCCTGTGCCAGGCGCTGACGTTCTTGTCGTCGTCTCGGGGGCGAATCGCAGCATGGACCGCGCGCCTGAGCGGTACGGACGCATGTCCGCCTCTGGACCTGCTACCCGACAATGACGAGGTCGTCTCGGAACGCAGGGGCTTGCACGGCGAGCGGAACGAAGAATGAAGTTTGCCATCATCAGCTCCAACCATCCCGAGGGGCTTGAAGCGGCCTCCGCGCTTCGGCGTCGCTATGGGCAGGTCAAGCCCGACGAAGCCGACTGCCTCGTCGCGCTCGGCGGCGACGGCTTCATGCTCCGTCTCCTGCACAAGGTCATGGAGACCGCGCGGCTCCGGCCTATGCCGATCTTCGGCATGAACTTCGGGACCACGGGTTTCCTCATGAACAGCTATACCGAGGAAGGTCTGCCCGAACGGCTGGCGCATGCCAAGCCGCTGAACATCGCACCGTTGCAAATGCAAGCCCAGACCCGAGACGGTCGGACTGTCCGGAGGCTCGCCTTCAACGACGTCTATCTGTACCGGGCGACGCACGAGATGGCGAGCATCGATATCCACGTGGACGATCAACCGCAGATCACGCCCTTGCGCGCAGACGGGGTGATCGTCGCAACGCCGGTCGGAAGCTCCGCCTACAACCGGTCGGCGGGCGGTCCCGTCATGCCGCTCGGGGCCGGCGTCCTCCTGCTGACGCCAATCTGTCCGTTTCTTCCGCGCGCCTGGAAGGGCGCCGTCCTGCCCGGCCATGCGCGCTTCCGCTTTCGAATTCAGGAGCAGTCCAGGCGACCGGTCAACGCGGTCGCGGATACAGTAGAGATCCGGAACGTCCAGCAGGTCGACGTCGGCCAGGTTCACGACCGTGGAGCGGCACTGCTCTTCGATCCCGACCAGAGCTTCGAGCAGCGCATTTTGAGGGA